>NZ_VDEU01000001.1:482500-555000 GCF_013393115.1 Pseudoalteromonas sp. Scap03
TCATCCTCTCAAACCAGCTAGGGATCGTCGCCTTGGTGAGCCATTACCTCACCAACTAGCTAATCCCACTTGGGCCAATCTAAAGGCGAGAGCCGAAGCCCCCTTTGGTCCGTAGACATTATGCGGTATTAGCAGTCGTTTCCAACTGTTGTCCCCCACCTCAAGGCATGTTCCCAAGCATTACTCACCCGTCCGCCGCTCGTCAGCAAAGTAGCAAGCTACTTTCTGTTACCGCTCGACTTGCATGTGTTAGGCCTGCCGCCAGCGTTCAATCTGAGCCATGATCAAACTCTTCAATTAAAAAGTTTTATGTCTTTCGACAGCTCAATGAATTCTGAATTTATTTAATATCTTTCGATATTGAATTGACTGTGCTGCAATTCCTACCTAAGTAGTTATTGCTGTTGGTCACTCAGTTTCAATTGAGACTCTAAATTTGTTTGCCTCACTACCTAAGTAGCTTGGCTGTTAGAACTCAATCTGTACGAGTGCCCACACAGATGATTGCTTTATATTGTTAAAGAACGTTGCGATTAAAGCGTTAAACTTTATCTCGCTAGGGCTGCGCATATTACGCTTTCCTATTTTTTTGTCAACACTTAATTTTGTTAAACTTGAAAGTTTTCAAAACTAAGTTTTACTCGACTCTCTGAGTAGTTCGTGCCTCGCTATGCGTTGGCGTTCCCCGTCTCAGTGGGGTCGCATTATAGGGAGATCCGAAAACAGATCAACCTTTTTTTTAGATCTTTTTACTGTTTGCTCAACTTTCAGGCAAATAGTATCAAAATGGTATGGAAAGAGCTTACTTTAGGTCGTTTTTTGCACTCTTATTAACTATTTACTATAAATTTCATTGCTATGTTCAATTAAGACGTTAAGATAGCAAGTTCACAATGTTAAATTAATGTTTATTTCCTGTTTATTGGTAGATCAAAATGAAATTACCCGATCAAAAATCTTTTATCTTTGCAGTTATTCTTGCTGTTGTTGGTTTTGTTATCGTTAAGTTTGCACTTGCAAGCCTAGCATTAGACCCTGCACTACTATTTGGTGCTGGTTTATTAATTGGTGGACTTGTCATTGCTGCAATGTCATCAGTAAGTGCAGAAGAAGCCGAAGTAAAAACAAAAACACTTTATGTTGGCAATCTTCCTTATCGCGCAAATGAAGGCGTTGTACGTGCTTTGTTCGAAGAGCAAGGCAAGGTATTTAATGTTCGTTTATTGAAAGATAAGAATACTGGCAAACGTCGCGGCTTTGGTTTTGTTGAAATGGCTCAAGCTGATGCGGATAACGCAATTGCTAAGTTAAATGATAGTGAGTTCCAACAACGTACTTTAAAAGTACGTGAAGCAAAACAAAAACAAGAAGATGATTCTAACTCTTATCGTTCAGAGTCGGATCAAACAGTGTAACTTGCTTAACGGCTAGTTTATCACTACATATATCAGCCGTTGCATAATACCGCAGCGGCTTTTTTATGCCTGCTTGATCATCGCTTAAATTCAGTAAAGATCTAACTCGCTTAGCAATAGCCGCACCAGAATCTAACAACTCTATATGTGCTTTAAAGTAATCACTAATTGGTTTAGCAAGAATAGGAAAGTGAGTACAGCCTAATACCAGCACATCGATATCTTTATTAATATTTAATCGGTTTAACTCAGCGTGCAGCTTTTCTATATCTAAGTATTGGGTAAAAAAGAATGCTTCTGCCAGGGTGACCAATTCAACACTACTATATAAGCTTGTAGTTATAAGTGAGGCATGCTCTTTAATCAGTGTATCCGTATATGAACTTGCTACTGTAGCAGGGGTTGCCAATAATCCAATATGCTTTGATTGTGTTATTTGTGCTGCGGGCTTAATCGCAGGTACAACCCCTACAATTGGAATATCTGTTATTTGACGTACCGCACTTAATGCAGATGTTGAGGCGGTATTGCAGGCTATAACAATTAAGTCGACATTGAGCGACTCATTTTTGATAAATTGGATTAGTCCACATAAGCGACTAATTATAGTCTGCTGCGACTGTGCACCATAAGGCAATAATGCATTATCCATGAAGTAACTATATTGAGCGTGAGGAATGCTTTGCTGAATATGCTCAAGTACTGTGGTTCCACCTATACCTGAATCAAATACCATGATGTGCGCTGACAAACTACCATTCCTACTCTTTACTTAGAACGGCAGTTTGCCATGAGGCTTTTATAAAAGAAAGTAGTTTTACTCAGCGTTTAGTTTTGCAGTAGCTGTGTTTAATTTATCTAAGTTTTCAAACATGGTGTTAGTGTAATCAACCAGTTTATCTATTTCTTGTTGATCTTGATTTAGCCATTGAATGATACCTGATAGCTGGCTTTCTAATCCTAGTGTTTGCGCTTTAGAGTAAGCCGATTTTAGATCATCATTAAAAGGTGCGACGGTTTCGGCAATGGCCTTTTCTGATGTTGGCTTAATTTGTTCATACTCTTTAATAGCTGCCACAGTTTTGCTTTGACGTAAGTCCATTGAAAATGCCACCAGCTGTTCATTTCCTAAGCTGAGTTCTTGGGCTTGTTCAAATGCTTTATCTAAGTCGCCACTGAAAAAGGTTTTACTTACATCTTGTAACTCTGCCATTAAATCATTTATAGCTTGCTGTTCGTCTTCATTAAGCTCTCCATTTACTGACATAGAAAATGACAACTCACGAGACTCAGAAAATTGCGTACTAAATGCTTGTGAGCTTTCAGTTTGCTGATAGCGACTAGATGACTGGGATTGGTAAGCGTCTGCAAAACTAATACTCACCTCATCACCTTCTGCGGTGGTAAAAGTATAATCAGCGCTGTTACTAAGGTTCACATATTGCGATTGACTAACCGTTACACTTGCTGGCTGAGGATTAAATAAGTTCTGCTCAAATTTATCAAGGCCATTAAAGATGCCCTCTTTTGATTTATCAATACCCTCTTCAAGCTCTTGATTAAATACGCCCATGCCTTTTAATTCATCGACAGCTTCATCAACACCTGTTTGCACGCCTTTACGTGCCTGGTTGAGTATATCTTGTAGCTTGTCATCATCGGCACCATTGGCTTTGGCTTTTTTTACTGAGCTGGTCACAAAGTCTAAAACATTTTTGACTACTTCATTAAAATCAAACAATGGTTTGTCTTTTTTCGCTTCAGCAACCGGCAAGCCTAATTCTTTTGCCATTTTGTCACCCAATACGGCAGCAGCCAATTCTTTTCCGCGTTGCTGATAGCTAGTTGGTGGGGAGTCTATTTTAGGCTGTGGCATTGCTTGCTTAGTATTGTATTTATTGGCATTGCTGTTTGGAACAAAACTAAAGTTACCTATTTTCATGAGAAGACTCCTATTTAGACATACTCTTATATCGGCCAAGTAAGCCTATACTGTAGTAAAATGCTTAAAAAAAGCTCACTATATTTGATCAAAACTAGACAAATACGCTTCGCTCCCTACAATAGCGCCGATAAACAGATCTCAACGATAAGGTTATACCGTTAATGGCAGTTATAAATATAGATACCACGCAGTACGATGCACAATTAAATGAAAAAGAGCAGCGTATTACAGAGCAGTTTCAACGTTTCGGTGTAAAACAGTTAGAAGTATTTAGCTCTGAGCCTATTAACTACCGTCAACGTGCAGAATTTAGAGTATGGCACGATGGTGACGATCTGTTTCACATTATGTTTGATCAACAAACGAAAGATAAAATACGTGTTGATACCTTTGACCCTGCAGCTCCTTTAGTAGGTGAAGTTATGCAGGTAATGATTGATAACTTAAAAGGCTGCGAAGTACTGCGTCGTAAATTATTCCAAATAGATTATTTATCGACCCTCAGCGGTGAAATTTTAGTAAGCTTGCTTTATCACAAGCCACTTGATGAAAACTGGTTAACTGAGATTAATGCCTTAAAGGAAAAGCTAAGTAGCCAGTACAAAATTGACTTTATTGGCCGTGCACGTAAGCAAAAAGAAAAATTAGGCGATGACTTTGTTACTGAGCGTTTAATGGTAAATGGCCAAGAGCTAATCTATCAACAGGTAGAAAATAGCTTTACTCAGCCTAATGCGAAGGTGAATATTAAAATGTTAGAGTGGGCACAAGAGCTATGTAAACCACTAAACAATGATTTACTAGAGCTGTATTGTGGTAACGGAAACTTTTCAATTGCACTTGCGGGCTCATTTAATAAAGTGCTGGCAACAGAAATATCAAAATCGTCTGTGCATTCAGCGCAATATAATATTGCTCAAAACAAAGTAACTAACTTAGATATTATTCGCATGTCGAGCGAAGAGTTTACTCAGGCAATGAAAGGCGAGCGTACTTTCTCTCGCTTAGATGGTATTGACCTTAGTAGTTACAACTGCCAAACCATTCTAGTCGACCCACCTCGTGCTGGCATGGATACCCTAACGTGTGATTTAGTGGCTAACTATGAGAATATTATTTATATATCATGTAACCCAGATACGTTAGAGCGTGATCTTGATCACTTATGCCAAACCCATGAGGTTAAGCGCTTTGCAATATTTGATCAGTTCCCTTACACACACCATATTGAATCTGGTGTATTTTTACAGAAAAAATAAAATCCAATACTATAATGCCAGCGCCTTGATAAGTGCTGGTATTTGCTCTTCACTAAATACTTTAACTTGATGCTTTACCAATAACTTAGCGGTCAGCCCCATGCCTTTTACTTTCACCCCACTATGGCTTCCATCATAAATTGTATTACGGCCACACGAAGGACTAGACTCTTTTAGTAAAGCAAAGCGAATATTATGCTTATTACAAAGGGCTAATGCTTTATTAGCGCCAGCTTCAAATGCACTTGTTACATCCTCGGCAGTATTTGTAATAACTCGATTTTGCTTTATCTCAGCGGGCGCTCTAGGCACGAGTAAGCCACCAGCAATCTCAGGACAAAATACGATTAATCTATTTTGCTTTTGCCACAAATTAAGTTGAGGGTGCAATATTGTTTGGCCTTTACCATCATAACGAACTGGCAAACCTAACAAACAACTTGAGATTAAAATTTTTTCCATAATGAATTTTCTTCTCCAAATAAAAAAGCTCCTTTCGGAGCTTTTTTATTTCACTAAACTAATTATTTATTTGCTAAGTAGTTAATAAGTGCGCTTACATCTTCTGGCGATGAAATACCTGACTCGCCACCTAAGTTAAGCTTATATTTACCATTAACAATAAATGTTGGAACGCCACGCAGTGCCCCTTTTCCTTTAAAGTAATCTTGGTCGCGCTTCATTTTAGAGCTCAGTGTACGTACCGAGAAGCTTTCAAATAATTTATCAAACTTGTCGCCATCTACACCTTGCGCTAAAAATACATCTTTTACATCTGCAAGCTCATTAAAACGAGCACGCTTTGCGTGAATGTGGTCAAACATCGCTGAAATAATTTTATCTTTTTGCGGTAGTACTTCAGCAGTAGCTAGTGCTTGGCTGATCATGGTTTGATGTTCTGGGTCACGAACGCCCACGAAATCCACATGGCTTTTCTTAAACTTTACGTTTTTGTCTAGCTTAGGTTTGATCTCAGCAAGCAGTGGCTCCATGTTATTACATGCAGGGCAGTAAAAAGAGAAAAACTCTTTTACTTCTGGCTTTCTGGTTGCACGATCAGAGACGACATCATAATGTACGCCCTCTTCGTAAGTGGCAGCAAAACTGGTTGCAGCTAAAGGGAGTAATACAGCAAGCAACCCTGCTTTAACTAATTTGATCATTATTATGGTGCTCCAAAAATTATAGTTTTAGTAAAAAGCTAATTAACTCATCAAGTTCTTGTTGGCTCTTGATTGTATTAATATTGATTTTATATTTGTCATTTACGATAAATGTAGGTACGCCAGTTAATGCGCCAAGCTCAGAATATTTATTCTGCTTATCTTGCATGGCACGTTCAGCTGCTATGATAGGCAAACTAGCAATATCATTATCAAATGTGCTGTTATCAATTGCGTTAAGCTCTAATAACTTCTTAACGTCTTTAATTTCTGTTAATGGTGCACGCTGAATATGGATGCTTTTAAAAATTTGCGCTGTTACTGCTTCGGCTTGACCATGTTTTTTAGCAATTAAGTAAGCAAAGCTCAGGTTACTTTGTGCTTGTGGTGAAACGCCCCCTAAAAAGTTAACATGATTTTTTACAAACTCAGCCCCTTCAGGTAAGTTTTCTGCAATCCCTTTTGCTACCGGCTCAAACTTAAAACAGTGCGGGCAATAGAAAGAGAAGAATTCGGTTACGTTTGGCGTTTTACTCTTTTCAACGTCAATCACAGTATATTGATTACCTGCTTCAAAGTTGGCAGCTAGTGCTGCGAAAGGTAAACATAGGATCAGTAAACTTAGTTTTAATTTTTTAAGCATGAATATCTCGTTATACTTCTTTTTTAAATAAAAATATTATGGCAATAATTTTAACGGGGCTTCTTGCAAAGCTGCAAGCTGTTCTTTAAGCGCTAAAATTTGTTGCTCCCAGTATTTGTCATCTGCAAACCATGAAAAGTTCCGTACAAAAGCTGGATCGCTCCAACGTTTTGCAACCCAACCCATGTAATGAATCATACGCATGGCGCGAAGCGGTTCGATCAGCTTCAGTTGTGAGTGATCAAAATCACAAAACTCTTCATACGCATTCACTAAAGTGTCTAACTGTAACAGCTGTGTTTGTCGATCGCCACTGAGCATCATCCATAAATCTTGAATTGCAGGTCCTTGGCGGCTATCGTCTAAATCAACAAACATCAGCGCATCCCCAGCCCATAAAATATTACCAGCATGGCAGTCTCCGTGTAAGCGAATACTGTCTACATTTTTATATTGCAGCTGCGCTTGGGCAATAACTAAATCTAAAATAGTGTAAAAGGAAGTTTCTAGTCCCATAGGAACTAAATTACTTTTTTGTAAATGAACTTTAGCTGTATGCAGGTATTCATCACAGCTAACGATTGGTCTTTGGGTAAAGGGCTGCGTTTTCGCTACTTGGTGCATGCGACCAATTAAACGCCCTAGTACGTCAAGCTGATCTAAATTATCGACTTCAAATAAACGCCCGCCTACACTTGGGAATAAAGTAAATAAATACCCTTGGTGTTCAAATAAGCTTTGCCCATTATGCTTTATTGGCGCAACCACCGGTACTTCTGCGGCTGCCAGTTCAAAAGCAAAATCATGTTCCTCTTGAATTTGTGCTTTGCTCCAGCGCTCAGGCCGATAAAACTTAACAACGTAACGTTTTCCACCCTCAGCTACAAATTGATACACTCGATTTTCGTAGCTATTTAGCGCTAGCAACCCTGACTCAGCGTAAATATCAACGCTTTCGATGGCATCCAAAATAAGATCTGGGGTTAAGTCAATAAAGCTAAATTTACTCATATACTTCTTATATAAAAGAAAAGCGGGAATATCCCGCTTTTTTGTTAATATCAGTGTTCGTCTTTTAATACAGACTCTTTATCGCGCTTTAAAAAAGTTACTTTGCTGCGATATTTGGTTATCGGGTTCGTTTATTGGCGACAGTACAAAGTTAAACTCGGTCATTGGCGCTTTTAAATCATAAGGGTCCATTACTAATGATAACGGCACATTATGCGATTCACCAGCGTTCACCGTAAAGGTGGTATCACCTATGTATTTATAGTTATCTAACCCTTTAACATCAATAGAGAATGTTTGCTCGTACTGTGCCTTATTAATCACTTTTAAGGTGTAGGTGTTTTCAACTAAGCCATTAAAATCGACACGATACAACTGATTGCGATCACGGATAATATCAAAGTCCATAGGTTTACGCATAGCTATATTGGCTACCAACGCACCGGTAAGTAAGACTAAAATAATACTGTAACCAATCAGCTTAGGACGCAGCGGATGAGTTTTATTCTCTGGGGTTTCCAAGTTACGCTCGGTGGTATAAGAGATTAGACCTCGAGGATAATTCATTTTGTCCATTACGCCGTCACAGGCGTCAATACACGCGCCACAGTTTATACACTCGTATTGCAGACCATTACGAATATCAATCCCAGTTGGGCAAACCTGCACACACAAGTTACAGTCAATACAATCACCTAACCCCAGCTCTTTTGGGTCTTGTTTACGCGAACGTGGCCCGCGGTTTTCACCACGCGCTTCATCGTAGCTTACAGTAAAGGTGTCTTTATCAAACATTGCTGACTGAAAGCGTGAGTATGGGCATATATGTAAACACATAATTTCGCGCATCCAACCCGCATTACCATAAGTACAAATAGTAAATACAATAATACTAACTAAGGCATAACCGCCTACGTTAAAGGTAACAAATTCTGGGAGTAGTTCGCGAATAGGCGTAAAGTAACCAACAAAGGTTAACGCTGTATATAGAGAAAATAGCACCCAACTAGTGTGCTTTGCGGTTTTTCTCCAGAATTTATCAAAATCCATTGGCCGCTGATCTAACTTTTTACGTTGATTAGCACTGCCCTCAAATTTTTCTTCAAACCAAATAAAAATAAAGGTCCATACTGTTTGCGGACAGGTATAGCCACACCATACGCGGCCATAAAAAGTAGTCACTAAAAATAGAGCAAACGCCGCAAGCATAAAAATAAATGCAAGAATAGTGAAGTCTTGTGGCCATAGGGTTAAACCAAAAATATTAAACTTTTGCTCCATTAGCTCAAACAACACAGCTTGCTGGCCATTAAAGTTGATCCAAGGCAATAACATAAACGCTAGCATGCCTAAAAAGCCAATGCGTTGTCTTAGTAATTGATGAAGCCCTGTAACCGCACGTACATAAATGCGATTGCGGGGGTTAAATCTATCTTCTTGACGGCTCAGATCAGGTTTTTGGATCTTAACCTCTGTTGGTATGTTTTTTACTTTAATTTGCTTATCCATTGAAGTTCCTCAACGCCGCTAGGAAATAAAAATTCAGCAATCTTTTTGTACTTTTCGCCTAAGTGTAGCAACTTGCATGCTAAACATAATACGCTTTAAGTCGCACTTGTATACTTTCAGATATTTCAGAAATATCTAACTACTGCCTCTTATTATACGCATATTAGCTAAAATTACTGACTAGATTGCTAATAATTTATTCAATTTGTGACTTGCTTTTAAGGTGTATTTTATTACACTTGCCGGCTACTAAAGTGTTGTTTGGATCAAGGTTTGTATATTTATGAAGAAATTTTTTATACTAGTGGTTGTGATCCTAGCATTTTTTACCGTTGATCATCCTTTGGTAAAAGAGCCGCGCGAACGGTTGCTCGGTGATGGTATCGGTTTGTTAAGCAGCTCAACTAAAGTAGATCGCTTTCCTGTAGCAACCATGACGAGAAATAAAGTGAATCAACAGTTAGCACTTTCTCGTTCTGAGCAAGACTATGTTGCTAAAACATTTACTACGGATGAATCAGTCAAGTTATTTGAACTACGCTATTGTCGCCAAGGTGATCTAAACCTCTATTTTTACGAAGAACGATTACTTACTGTATGTCGTATTATCAAAGAGTCATTAGCGCAAGCGAGAGTAAAGTAATGGATTTTTCTGGATTAAATAAAAAAGCAAGTAACTCATTTCATAAACATCGCACCATGCTTAAGCAATTGGCACAGGGTAAAACGTTAAAATGCGAACATTGTAATGGCGTATTAACCCTTAACTTAGCCACCAGCGAGCCTGGTAAGGGAGTAATACAGTGCAAACAAGGTTGCACTGATATTGAATTAGAAATTGGCGGTTAGGTGTTAAGAATAACGATTGAGCGCTAGAAAACTTACTCTTCCCACCCTTCATCAGTATATAAACCACTGTTAAGCGCAACAATTTCGATAAGTTCAGCAAAACCTAACGCAAAGTCGCCCATTAGCTCGTACTGCTGCTCACATAAGTGCAATTCATCAATATTATTTTGTTGTGCAATTTGCACAATGACTGGTTTATCGAGTGCAAAAAAACTGAGCGTAGCCTGTGCGCTTTCAAGCGCTTGCTTGTATTGAATGTCTAGTTGCTCACTTGCTAATAACTTATGGGTATACGCTTGGCTTGCGGTTAAAAAACCCGCTGACCACTGCTGGCAAAAGTCATATTCAAACTCAGCGGGTAACTTATAACCCAACTCAAATACTTGCTCACTCACCTGATGGTGTAATGCCATAAACAAAAATAACATGTCTTCATCAAGGTCGTTTGCTGTATCAGGGAGAATATTTTCTAACCATTGGTGAACTTCTAATGGCTCAGGTGAACATATAACGCCAAATAAATAACCTTGGCTTTGGGTAAGGCTCATTGCGCCTGATTGGGTATTTAAAAACTCGCTGAGCAGCTTAGCATGCTGCTCAGTAAACTGAGGTATTTGCATTAAAACTCTTTATATAAAATATTAAAATTTAAGTGGGTAACGACCTTGGTTATCTGGTCTGCCTAAAAACTTCACCGCGTCATGTACCTCTTTGGGTAAAGTTAGATCAGGTTTAACATATCCCGCAACTTTAAAGTCAAAATTAGCCTTTAGTGTAGCATCTGCTTCTAGCCCTAATCTATTGTCTGGCTCGATGAGTATAGCAACATCGCCCGACTTACAACTTAATTTGCCACTAAGATCACCAATATTGAACCAACCAGTTAAACCTTGTACGTCAATATCAGGACTGGCTATTTCACCTTGTAGTGATTGGCAATATGGCGCTCCAGAAACGTATTCATCGAGCTCTAAAATTACACGTCCTTTAGCAGTAACTGGTAACGGTAAATCAATTCGCTGCATTGCTCGCTCAACCGTTGAACGCACTACAGTATCAGTTATTTTAAGCTCATCACTTGCTAGTGAATAACTAATATCTGCATAGCCCGATATGTCACTGCGTTCGCGAGGATTACCAAAGCGTAAGTTAGTATTCACTTGAGCTTTAAATAACGCCCAGCCAGATATATCCCAGCGTACATTATTTAATTGCTCACCTTCAAAGCGCAGCTGCATAACTTGTCCCTGCCACAACGTGCCAGCAGTTTGTCCTATTTCTAGCTGCGGTGGAAAATACGGTTTAGCTAAATTTACAGCAACCGCAGCCGGTAATTTAATAACGCTAAAAACAATAAAGCTCATTAAAAAAACGATGGATAATATTATTATTTTTTTCATTAACTACTTCTCTAATACTAAACGGCTTACGCGTACATAACCGGATTTATCATCTTGGCTTAAATCTAGATTTTCTACGCTTAAACCATGCTGATTAACGAGCTCATCAATCCATTGGATTAATAGATTAAACTCTACTGAGTCGAGCGTTAAACGAAGTGAGTTATCATTAGGCTGCATTTTACTAATATTAATGCTGTAACGGCCGCGCGTATTATTAACTATTTGGCTGAGATTTTGATTACTCACAGCTTGCGTTTTACCCGCGGCTTTGAGCTTAACAATACTCTCGTCTACCCAGGCTAACAATTCTTGCTGTTTTATTTGTGATTGCTGTGCCCGCTCTATCGCAGTATTTAAAGGCCTAAAAACCCCCATCACCAAAACAAAAATGATAAATACAACGCCTGCAACCATAATTAGTTGTTGCTCTTGCTCTTTTAATGAACGCCAATATTGCATTAACTGCTGCTTCATTGTGCACCTCGCAGTCTGATTTCGCCGACGATAAAATCGCCATCATTATTTAACGAGCCCTGCTCAACAGTAACCCCTTGCTGCTCTAGAATGGCTTTAACCTTACCAAAAGTTTGAAAGTCTTTACCACGCGCTCGAATGCGCAATTCATTACGGCGTTTGTCAAAGCGTAATGTTTGTGGCGTAAACTCACTCACTTGCGAAAACACGCTAACCAATTTACTGGTTAAATCTAAAAAGCCAGCATCGCTAACACCTTGTACTTTATTCAATGCACCCTGTATTTGATTTTTAATTAAATGAGGGCGTACTCGTGTGCCGGGAAAGGCTTTTTGATATCGCTCTACTACTTGCGATTTAGCTACTTCTAGCTGCGAATTAAGCTGATGCAATTCAACCGCTTTAATAGTCACACTTGATACCAAGGCAACCACACTAATAATGGCAGCACTTTTCCAGTAACCCCACCATAACGCAGTTTTCTTTTTAAGGGTGTAAGGTCCTTGACGCAAATTAAACTTAAGTTTATCAAGTTGTTTAGCAAATAATGCTAACGGTAACTCATAGTCACTTGTTTGCGGATATAAGTTAAGTGCTTCAGGAAACTGATCAGCGGGGCTGTAATGCTTGATATCTGGGTTGCCTAATGCTACTAAATACTCGTTTAGCCAACTGCTTTCAACCGCGCTAATGTGCCAGTCACCTTGTTTAAAGAGCCACTGTTTATTAAGTTCGATGGCAGTAACACATGACTCTTCAGCGCTTGGCAATAGTAATGCATCCGGTACTATTTGATACGGAGTGAGTTGATGTTGTTCAAATACTTCTAACCAGTGCTCAAACCAATCACGGTTCGTTAGCGCAATCTTAATTGCATGCTGCTCATCAACCATAGTTGGCTCCCCAAGCGCGATATAAACGTCGTCTATATCACATGCAATATCTTCTTCGAGCATATAGGGCAATGCTTGCTCTAATTTACGGCTCCACTTTGTTGGCAGTGTCACCGTTTTTAATTGCACCTGGTCACATGGTAAAAGTACCACAAGTTCTCGGGTTAATGCTTTTTCAGTTAGTTCACTTAACTGATTGGCATTTTGTAGCTCGCCACTGGCTATTATTTCTTGTTCTTGTGGTGAGTATATTAACCAGTTAAGTAAATCTTGCTCGGTTTGACCCGTGCGGATCAACAGTATCTCTGTCACTGTACGCCTCCAAATTTTCGCGCCAGTATCGTTACCTCGCCATTGCTGGCATACAGTAATGTGGTCATCGAAAAACGCAAATCAACAAATTTTGCCTGCGTTTGTAATTTAAAATATTCACTTTTTAAACTAAAAAGTTTTTCTACTGCTTTGATATTTTTGCCGCCTTGTTGTTTAACAGACTCAAAAAACTCTTCAATATTATCAAAGCCATTTTCAGGTCGCGCTGCAATTACCGCTTGAGCACCCGAAACACTCAGTTCGTCTATTAGGCCACTGAACAATAAAGCTTGCTCTTCAGTGACCGTATTAACATTAATTGAAAGTAACGTACTGCCAGGGATCACACAGACAAAAGGCAGCACCTTTTCCATCACTAAAGGGTTAAACCCTTTAATTAAACGCAGTTCAGATACCGAAGCAAATAGGTTATTTGCTGTCATGTACGGAAACTGACGCGATAAATACTCGCCCTCTTCAGCTCCTGAGCGATACGTAATACTATTTTTATCCAACCAGTCAAAAACACTATCAGCCATACCTTCTTCAGACTCATCACTGGGTAAGTCTTCTATATTTTCTAATATGGCAAACAACGCTTTATGCGCAGGGTTCGTTTTATTAGTACTGTTTGAGTCAGGCTCAGCACCAAGCGCATTTAAGTTTAAACAAGCTTGTAAATCAGTTAACTGACCGCTTAACGTGCCGTTATCAACTGGATACTTAACATCACCTTGCTTTGCCCACGGCTGCGCTAAGGTGGTTTTTTCTGGATCGTCTTTTTTACTTTGAATTAAGCCTTTAATAGCTAATTCTTCAGCGCCATAAGCATACCATTTAGCCTGTTGCTGACTTTGCAAGTTAGTACTTCTTTGTACCTGTAACATTAAGTTCGCACTCATTTCTACGGCTAAAATAGCAGCCAGCGCGACAATAAATAACACAATAACTAACGCCGCGCCGCGTGATGTTTTTTGATTCATCAAGGCGTTCCTCGGCCATTTGGTTGCGATTGGTTAGTACCATCATTAACCGGTTTTGGTAGCTCTTTACCGAGTCCTGGCACTAAAAAAACGCGCCTAATTGGTTCTGCGTTCATTTGCTTTAACGTTACAGCTACCGCTTTAGGTAACGCCTTAATTTGCCAGTTTTCTTGCCACTCTGCGTTACCATCTAAAAACTCAAATTTAAGCTCTTCTACGTCAGCTAAAACAACTTGGCTACGAGGCTCCATATTATCAAGTTGATCAACATAAATGCGATATACTCGTTCTAAGTTGTCATCAATTACTCGATAACCAACAGCTTGCAGCTCTGAGCGAGGAAGTAAATTAATGGGATTCATCCAACCATCACGCACAAAGGCAATGCCATCAAGCTGGCTTTCTAAAATGTAGCGCCCTGCAAGTAAGTAACTCTCTTGAAAATCCCCAGCTTCATTACGCACTTGGCGTTTAGTCATTTGGCTAAAGTCTTGATCCATTAGCCTGAAGGCTGTTTGTAACCCATTTAGCTCAGCAATTTTTTCATCTGATGCTTCTTTGGCACGCGTGGTGGTATCAAGTATTTGGTGGGTGGCCATAATAACAAACGCCAACACTCCTAGTGCCACCATCACTTCTAATAATGTAAAACCGCGCTGCTTCACTTATGGCTTACCTTTATTTAGGTAAGTACTTAACTCATAAATTGAATTTTCATACTTATCATCTGTAAACACATTAATAGTGACCTTTACAAAGCTCTTATCCGCAGTGGGCACAACATCTTGGCGCCAAAACCATTCAATCCCCGCCATCATCTCAGTACCGCGGGTACCATTTTTACCTTGCCATTTTTCGCCTTTCGTTCGTTGTTCTACCAATACATTCTCAGCTACCCATGAGCCATACGTTTGCTCTTCAATGCTAGATAAGTGATGAATATGCTCACCAGTTGCTTGCATTGCAGCAATACCCGCCATAGCACAAATACTTAGCGCAACTAAGACTTCTAATAAGGTAAAACCTTGGTATTTTTTCATTATTGGGGCTCTCGACGAAAATCAACTGGCGCAGCAAATTTACCTTCAATAAAATATACCGGCTCCGCCTGATCTTTTAACTCAAGCATGAGCTGAAATGCACTTACATCAGCAGAGGATAAAAGAAGTACTTGAGGAACTTTTAATTTTTTAAGTTCTAATAAGCTATCTTCATTATCGCCACTCATTAACTCACGCCAGTTAGACTGCTCTAATAAGTTATCTTGTGCCCAAGGTAGGTCTTCTAAATTAAGTGTTACTTTAAATTGCTGGTCAAACTCAATTGGTTTAAATAACTCTTCCCGCTTAAAGCTGGTCCACTTTTCGCCATCAAACACTAAAAATTCAAGCGTATTTTGATCAACTAATAAACCTAACTCTACCTGGTTAAGTACGGCAAATTCCGATGCGGCATTAATGGTGGTATGCAGCCTACTTGCTTGCTTATCTAGCTCTTCCTCTGCGCCGCCATCTAAGCTGTATACCACCATTTTGGTGGCAAAGGCGATGATCACCAATACCACTAAAATCTCTATTAAACTAAAACCATATTGCTTTGCACCTAGGTGCTTAAGGTTTACCCGCATGGTAAACCCCTATTAACTAAGTTTAAGCGTATGATAAAGTTAATGCCCATTACTGCTTATCTTCATCCCAGTTACCAATATCATCATCGGTAGCCGGTTCGCCATCGGGTCCCATAGAAAAAATGTCAAACTTACCAATCTCTCCTGGACTAATTAGTTGGTAATTTTTACCCCACGGATCTTCTGGTAATTTGCTAATAAAACCACCATCTGGGAAGCGTTTTGGAATAGGCTCAATACTAGTTTTAGTCACTAATGCCTCTAAACCTTGCTCTGTACTTGGGTAGCTTTTATTTTTAAGCTTGTACAAACTCATAGCATCTTCTAACTGCTGAATATCTAAATGCGCTTTATCAATAGCCGCTTCTTCTTGCTGACCCATAATATTAGGTGCCACAATCGACATGATCATCCCGATGATAACCAATACCACCATCACTTCTAATAAAGAAAAACCTGATTGTTTATTCACGTTATTACCTCGTTATTCTAAAAACACTAAACAAAAATGATTTAAGTAAATCATTAATATAAAAAAATAATTAAAGGCCAACAGCCTTATTCATTGCCATAATTGGCTGCAAAATTGCCATTACTATAAACAGTACAATGACTGCCATAGAGGCAATCATTGCGGGTTCTAATAATTTTAATGACACATTGACCATACTTTCAAACTCGCGATCTTGATTGTTAGCGGCTCGCTCTAACATTTGCTCAAGTTCACCAGACTTTTCACCACTGGCTATCATATGCAGCATCATTGGTGGAAACAACTTAGTTTGCTGCAGTGAAGCACGTAGGCTTGCCCCTTCACTTACTCTTTCTGCGGCATCAGCCACAGCTTGTTTGATTTTTTCGTTAACTAATACCCCACCAGAAATACGCATTCCTTCTAGTAGCGGTACTGAACTTGACGATAAAATACTTAAAGTACGAGCAAAGCGCGCGGTATTAATCCCTCTAGCAACTTTACCTATGCCTGGCATATGTAATACTTTTGCATCCCACCAAAACCGTACCTTAGGTTTTTTAAGCGCATACTTGATTCCAACCGCGGTAGCGGTGATCACCAGTAAACTTATAAACCAGTAATTTTGCACAAAATGACTACCCGCCATAACCCACTCGGTAGTCCAAGGTAAAACTTGTTTGGTTTTTTCGAACGTTTTTAATATTTTAGGTACTACGGTACCTAATAACACCGAAACAATACCAATAGCAAACACCACCAAAATAATCGGATACACCATAGCCTGCGTAATTTGACTGCGCATATGTTGGCGCTGCTCGGTATAATCAGCTAGCCTGTTGAGCACTTGATCTAAGTGACCTGACTTTTCACCTGCCGCCACCATAGCGCGGTATAAATCGTCAAATACATGCGGAAACTCACTCATCCCATCAGCCAGGGTATAACCTTCCACTACTTTAGAGCGCACCGACATTAACATACGTTTTAAGCGTGGTTTTTCACACTGCTCAGCAACCGCCATTACCGCCCCTTCTACAGGTAGGGCAGACTGAATTAAGGTTGCAAGCTGACGAGTGATCAAAGCGAGATCGGCTGTTGATATGGTTGGTTTAAATAAAGAACCGAGTAAAGGAGCTTTTTGACCTTTAACTTGTTTGTCATCTTGCGCAGCAGGCACAACCTCAAGTGGTGTAAGCTTTTGATCGCGCAGAAGCTGACGAACTTGCTTAGCTGTATCGGCTTCTAAAATACCTTTTTTTTCTTTTCCCCGGCCATCTAATGCGCGGTATTCAAACGCTGCCATAGTTAGCCTTCCTCACGCGTTACGCGCAGCACTTCTTCAAGCGTTGTTTTACCTGCAAGCACACGGCTGCAGCCATCTTGACGAATGCTTGGGCTGTGTTTACGAATGTATTTCTCTACGCTTTGCTCACCTTTACCGCTGTGGATCATTTCACGAATGGTTTCGTCGACGACTAATAACTCGTGAATACCAGTACGACCTCGGTAGCCATTAAAGTTACACTCTTCACATCCTACCGCGCGGTAAATCGTTGGAGCATTGTCAAACGGTACGCCGAGTAATTCACATTCACGCTCATCTGCAACGTGACCTTCTTTACAGCTATTACATAAAGTACGTACCAAGCGCTGGGATAATACCCCTAGTAATGAAGACGATAATAAAAACGGCTCAACGCCCATATCTTCCATACGAGTGATTGCGCCTGAGGCGGTATTAGTATGTAACGTAGACATAACTAAGTGGCCAGTAAGTGATGCTTGTACACCAATTTGGGCTGTTTCTAAATCTCGTATCTCACCGACCATAACTACATCAGGATCTTGACGTAAAATAGCGCGCAGACCACGGGCAAAAGTCATATCAACCTTGGTATTAACCTGTGTTTGGCCAATGCCAGGAATTTCGTACTCGATTGGATCTTCAACCGTTAAAATATTGCGATCCCGCGAGTTAATTTGGCTCATACCTGCATATAGCGTGGTACTTTTACCAGAGCCTGTAGGGCCTGTTACTAAAATTATACCGTGAGGCTTGCTAATTAAGTCGGCAAACAGCTCTCGGTTTCGAGCTGTCATACCTAAGTCTTCTAAGTTTAAACGTGCATTGTTTTTATCAAGCAAACGCAGTACCACTCGCTCACCAAAGCTCGATGGCATAGTCGACACACGCACATCTACAGCGCGCCCAGCGATACGTAAACTAATACGGCCATCTTGCGGTATGCGTTTTTCTGCAATATCGAGTTTGGCCATTACTTTAATACGCGATACCAACAAAGAGGCTAGTTTACGATTAGGCTTTAGAACTTCTTTGAGTACGCCATCCACCCGAAAACGAATAACCAGCTCTTGCTCAAACGTTTCAATGTGGATATCAGAGGCGCCTTCTTTAATTGCCTCACTGAGCATGGCATTAATCAGCTTTATAATAGGTGCATCGTCGTCACCGGCAAGCAAGTCTTCTGTTTGAGGGAGCTCATCAGCTAGTGAGAATAAATCAACCTCATTACCAATATCTTCCATCATTTGCTGAGTTTCTGAGCTATCACGTTGATACGATGCTTCTAGTAATAGCTCAAACTTATCATCTTCTAGTTGCTCAAGTGTAAAGCCATGTCCTGCAATACGACGCACTTCTAATAATACATCAACATCAAGCTCACCACGGTAATACACAATTTGGTTATCTTTATGCTTACTGAGTAACGCGCCAACACGTCTGGCATAAGAAAACGGCAAACGTTTTGCAGGCAGTTCAATTAAGTCATCTTGAGCAAGCTGTTCATCATTACTATGAGTAATTGGATGAACAACATCTTGATTAATATCTTCTATCGCATTAGTCATCATTACGCTCTTGTGCATTTTGTTTGCGTAAATGCTCTTCATACGTTGGTGGTAACAACAATTCGTCATTCCACTCAGGTAAAATAGGTGTGTCTGACATTGGCATTAAATTAATACCATCTTCACGTTTTTTAAATTGTTCACCGCGAATAAAGTTATATTTATTAAAGCTAAGTTTATTCATACTAACGCCATCGCGAATAATGGTCGGTCTTATAAATACAATAAGATTACGCTTACGCTTTGTTGTATTAGTTGACTTAAATAAGTGCCCTAAAATAGGGATGTCGCCTAGTAATGGCACTTTTGACACGCTTTCTTGTACATCTTCATCTATCAAGCCGCCTAATACCACCATGCCGCCATCATCTGCCATTACGGTTGTTTTAATTGCGCGCTTATTGACTGAAATATCAACTGCCGTTGCACCACTTACACTGGAAACTTCTTGTTCTATAGTCAACTGTACCGCTGAACCATCATTAATTTGCGGTGTCACTTTAAGCTTTATACCCACTTCTTGGCGCTCAACCGTCTGGAATGGGTTCGTATTATTACTACCTGTTTGCGAGCCAGTAATAATTGGCACTTCTTGGCCAACTAAAATAGACGCTTCTTCGTTATCCATAGTGGTAATAGAGGGAGTCGCTAGAATATTAGAATTAGTATCAGTTGAAACCGCTTGTACGATTGCGCCCCAATCGTTTTTAATCACTCCCATAGCTAAACCATTAATACCACCAAGT
This sequence comes from Pseudoalteromonas sp. Scap03, assembly GCF_013393115.1. Taxonomy (GTDB): domain Bacteria; phylum Pseudomonadota; class Gammaproteobacteria; order Enterobacterales; family Alteromonadaceae; genus Pseudoalteromonas. The sequence continues at coordinate 502,079 of NZ_VDEU01000001.1, forward strand.
AATGATGCAAGCGGGCCGTAGTCGCCTTCTTTTGTTTCATCATATTCAGTTGGAGTACCCGTCTCTGTTCCAATAATTGTTTTAGTTATTGTTGTGTCACGAGCTTGCTCAGCAGCTACAGCTAAAGCACCGACAGGCACAGTGGTACCATTATTAAATTGCAGCATGCCGCCTTCTTCTGAAATCCATTGCAGACCAAAGTTAACGCCATCGCCTTCCATTACTTCAATTATAATGGCTTCCACTAGTACTTGTGCGCGGCGAATATCTAAGCGCGCAATAACAGACTCTAGTGAACGCATTGTATCTGGCTGAGCGGTAATAACTAATGAATTAGAATCTGGATGAGCTTCAATGCTAGTGTCGTTCTTATTACTACTGCGAGTTTTGGTTGCCCCACCTTTTGAGTCCTCTGCCAGCGATTTGCTCACACCTTGGAGTACTTTTACTAAATCTTCGGCCTTTGCGTAATTGAGGTAAAACACTTTGGTATTACCTTGGCTTTCCAGTTCTCCATCTAAACGTTTAATGAGCTCAATGGCACGTGTGCGTGCTTGGCCTTCACCACTGACAATCACACTATTAGTACGACCATCAGCTACGACTTTAGGAATTAAAAACTCAGGTACGCTACCCTTACCACTATCTTTATAGATATTTTCAACTACTGAGACAACATCATCAGCCGTTGCAAACTTGAGCTTAACGATATCGACTCGCTTATCACCCGCTTGATCAACAGAGCGAATAATTTCTACTAAGCGGTTAACCGAGGCTGCATGACCAGTTAGCATCATTACGTTGGCCGCGTTAAAGTTAGCAACGTGACCACCGTCTTTTTGATCGCTAAATTGGCGAACTAAAGGGCCTAACTCTTGTACGCTTACATTTTTAACTCGCACAACCCGTGTAATCATCATATCGCCAAGCGCTTGGCTATCAGCAGTAATTAATGGCACGTTTGATTTTTTAGCATCTGAGCTTTTTTCTATTTTTATTATGTTGTTGTCCATTTCAACGGCTGAATAACCGTAAACTTCTAAAACATTTAAAAAGAACTGATAGTAAAGCGCCTCATCCATTAATTCATAACTACGTACATTTACTTTGCCACGCACGTTAGGATCAATAATGATGGTTTTATTAAGGTTTTTGCCAACAATATTAATAAACTCATTAATATCTGTGCCCTTAAAGTTAGCAGCATATTCAACAGCAGCAACCGACATAGAAAGACTTGCCGCTAAAAAAAGTGCTGCATACTTAGCTAACCCTTTTTTAATTTTTTTGAGGTGTAGCACCTGAACCATTATGTTAAAACTCCAAAGCTAAGTTATTGCAGACTAAATAGTACATCTATTTGCTCACCATCACGCTCTATTGTGATAGTTGCATCTGTACTGTTTCGCAGCTCATTCATTGCTGCCATTGCCTGTTTTAAATCTGTTAATTGATAACCGTTAATTGCCACGGCTAAATCGTTATTTTGTAATCCCATTTGTTTAAATAGTTCGGGCTCTTTACCTGGACTCAAACGATAACCTATAAGTTCCCCATCATTCATCGCTTGAGAAACACGTATATAATCAAATAGCTTACCAGGTTCTTCTAAAAGCTCTTCGCGAGTTTCTATTAATGCTTCTTTCACCTCAAGGTTGGCAGTGGCATCAATTTGTTCATCGCTTTGTGCTGAAGGCGCTAAAGGTCCCATTTCAGACTCATCTCGTGCAGCGAGTACTGGCATTGATACTGTTTTAGTAAAGTCGAGTCCATCAAGCATTAAGGTTTCAAAGCGGCCACTTACATCTAAAATCACACGATCTGGGAGTATTTGCGATACTTTCGCACGTGTACCTTGCACCACATCCTCCACTAAATAACTCGTCTGGCGACCTTGTGACTCAATAATAGCCATTCCCGCTTTATCATCATTACTCACAGCAACAATACCGGTTAAGTTAATACTAAGACGCGTTTCAGGGGCATTATTGATAACTTTAGTTTGCGAAGCAGTATTGGTATTTTTTGTTACATTTACTTTACCAAATAAAAATTGCTCAATGATCGAATCTATAGACTGGTTATTACCGCCCATTGCTTGGCTAGAGTGACTAATAGGAACAAGGGGCGATGTTATTGGCTGCGGCCATAATAACCACATCAATTTTGATAATAAAAATGCAATATAAACAACAACTAAAACCATAACCATTGCACTTAATCTCGCGTGCGGTAAACGGCTTAATAAATGTTTAAATTGTTGAACGTGCTGTTCCATAGGTAGTATTCTTATTTTAATTTATAACGAAATCACTCAGCCATAGTACCTTTTCATTTTTCATTCAACAAGCACGCTAATATTAAACTTTGTAAACAGATTAATTTATTTATCGTATCAGCTATCAAGCAATAGCTACATGCGGTAACGGTTTCGTGATAATTTACCTAGGCAGTAAATTTACTAGGGATGTTTTATGACAAAGAAAACTAAACTCAATGACAGCTCAGAAAACGCTGACGCACTTAAAGTGAGGTTGGACAAATGGTTATGGGCGGCTCGATTTTATAAAACGCGTGCAATAGCTCGAGAAATGGTACAAGGCGGCAAAGTACATTATAATGGGCAACGCAGTAAGGCTAGTAAAATTGTAGAAATTGGCGCAGTTATAAAGCTAGCTCAAGGCGTTGATGAAAAAACCATCACAGTATTAAATATACTTGAAAAGCGCCAAAGCGCCCCCATTGCACAGACCATGTATCAAGAATCTGATGCTAGTATTGCTAAGCGTGAAGAAAATAGTATTGCACGCAAAAATAACAGTTTCTTTGCCCCTCATCCGGATAAAAAACCAGATAAAAAGCAAAGACGCGAACTTTTAAAAATGAAATCAAGTTAGGTATAGCCGCTCATGCAACAAGATTTACTTCACCGCTATTTATTTGACAACCTCGATGTTCGTGGCGAACTCGTACAAATAGACAACGCTTACAATGAAATGATTGCGAAACACAATTATCCAGAGCCCGTTAAAGCATTATTAGGTGAGCTGCTTGTTGCAACCTGTTTATTAACAGCAACGTTAAAGTTTGAAGGCGAAATTGCAGTTCAACTACAAGGTGATGGCCCCGTAAAATATGCGGTGATCAATGGTGATGATCAACAAAATATGCGTGGTATTGCGCGATTACAAAGTGAAGTAACTGGCTCAACGGTAAAAGAGCTCATTGGCCAAGGCTACATGGTTATCACGATTACTCCAACTCAAGGTGAGCGTTACCAAGGTATAGTGCCTTTAGAGCATGATACATTAAGTGAATGTATAGAAAGCTATTTTGAGCAGTCTGAGCAATTAAAAACACGCCTTTGGTTTGCAACCGATACTAAAGAGGGCAGCGCCAAGGCATGTGGGCTATTCTTACAAGTACTACCTGTAGATAAGCAAAAATCGATTGAAGATTTTACTCACTTAGAAGCACTCAGTAATACTATTAAAGATGAAGAACTACTAGAGCTTGATGCCAGTACTATTTTAACGCGCCTTTATCATGAAGATAACCCACGCGTATTTGACCCTCAACCAATTCAATTTAAATGTGGTTGTAATCGCGAAAAAACGATGACTGCTTTAGTTAATGTTGGTCAACAAGCGCTTATGGATGATGTCGAAAAAAATGGTGAGATTAAAATGAGCTGCCATTACTGTTTAAAAGATTATGTGTTTAACGAACAAGATATAAAAAATATATTTAACTAATCTAGATATTTTAAAGCACACTATAAAATAGCCATAATTTTTTATGGCTTTTTTATGTCCAAAAAATGACACCGGTATCACAAGCTGAGCATTTTTCATGACACCGGTATCATTGAAATTATTCATGTTTTTCCCTTAATTTATATGTTTTTACGGTGTTTATAAGCTCGAATATCCTTAATCCATCTGTTACTATATTTGCAGCTTAAAGGTTACTAAGACCCAGAGCTATCCCGTTCAATCTCACACAATTTAGGTATAAACATGACTTCAAGCGCTACCCGTTTTGTCGATCTAACTGCAGCTGAACTTGTCGAACACGCTATCAGCCGTGGCGAAGGGACTTTAGCCGCCAATGGTGCTTTTGTAGCTAACACTGGTCGTCGTACCGGTCGTTCTCCAAAAGATCGTTTTATTGTTCAAGAATCAAGTACTGAAAATGAAATCCAATGGGGTAATGTAAATCGCCCATTCGATGCAGATAAGTTTGACGCCTTATGGGCACGTGTAGAAGCACATGTGCAAAGTAACGACCACTTTATCTCTCACCTTGAAGTAGGCGCTGATCCAGAGCACTACCTTCCAGTGGTTGTAACAACAGAAACTGCTTGGCACCATATCTTCGCTAAAAACATGTTCATCGAACCACAATCATACAACAAAGCCGACTTTCCTCAGTGGCAAGTAATGAACGTACCTTCGTTTGTATGTGATCCAGAGCGCGATGGTACCAATAGCGATGGCACAGTTATTATTAACTTTGCACAACGTAAAGTGTTACTTGCTGGCATGCGCTACGCGGGTGAAATGAAAAAATCGATGTTCTCTGTGCAAAACTTCCTACTACCAGCGAAAGGTGTATTACCAATGCACTGTTCTGCTAACGTAGGTGAAGCAGGCGATACCGCATTATTCTTTGGTTTATCTGGTACAGGTAAAACAACATTATCAGCAGATCCGACTCGCTTCTTAATCGGTGATGACGAGCACGGCTGGGCACCTGGTAGTGTATTTAATATCGAAGGTGGTTGTTACGCTAAATGTATCGACCTTTCTCAGAAAAACGAACCTGTTATCTGGGACGCTATTCGATTCGGTACAATTTTAGAGAATGTGGTACTTGATGAAAACCGTGTTCCTGATTTCAACGATACCAGCCTAACTCAAAATAGCCGTGCAGCTTACCCACTAGAGCACGTTGAAAAACGTAAAGTTGAAAACCGCGCAGGTGAGCCTAAGGCTGTTGTTTTCCTAACATGTGATGTGAGTGGTGTACTACCGCCGGTATCTGTACTAACAGAAGAAGCTGCAGCATTTCACTTCCTAAGTGGCTACACAGCAAAAGTAGGCTCTACAGAAATTGGTTCTACTAGCGATATTGAATCAACATTCTCAACCTGTTTTGGTGCACCTTTCTTCCCACGTCCTGCAGGTGTATACGCAGAGCTTCTAATGAAGCGTGTACGTGAATTCGGCGCTAAAGTTTACCTAGTTAACACTGGATGGACAGGTGGTCCTTACGGTATTGGTAAGCGTTTTGATATTCCAACAACACGAGCTGTTGTGGATGCAATCGTATCTGGAAAATTAGCCGGTGTAGAAACCCAACACATTGACGTGCTAAACCTAGACGTACCAGTTGCAGTGCCGGGCGTAGATAGCAAGCTTCTTAACCCAATCAATACCTGGGAAGACAAAGCTAAATACGCAGAGTATGCGGCTAAGCTAGCATCTGATTTCACAGAAAATTTTGCTAAATACGACGTATCTGACGAAATTAAAAACGCAGGCCCTAAAGTTTAATAATCACCTTTAGCCTGATAATTAAAACGCCAACCTTGAGTTGGCGTTTTTGATCCTACCTATTTTACTTCAGCAACGTAGTTATTTTAATAATTGCTGATAAGCCACCTATTAGCTAAAACGTTTCCCTATGTTTTGTGCATTTCTTAATAAAGGCTCACCGAGAGCCTATTAAGCTTTAAAGTAGCAGTTACTAGTTTGTATATCTCAAATTAAATGCTATTAAACTATGTTACATTAGTACAGTTACGGGTTGTCATCAGCAATGAAACAATACTGTAGGGTGAATCTGTCCAATACCTCACTCTTTACCCTGTTAGAGCACATAAAACAACACTAGCTATTACTGGTAAACTCCTACGAACACAAGAAGGCTCAAGTCATTCGAGTCTTGCTTGCTTTTGGAGTGAGTGTGTTACCACGCAGTAGAATATCGTAGTGCCTAGAGCGCTAGAGAGCCACATAGCAAGGTACATTTAATGTTTTTAATGGGGTGTGCGTTGGCTCTGAGGTTAACGCAGTGCAACTGATAGCTGACGGCTGACGGCTGACGGCTGACGGCTAATACTTTCACTTTCCTGAAGACGTAAAAAAACCCGTCACATTTCTGTAACGGGTTTCTCTTATTTGGAGCCTGGTAATGACCTACTTTCACATAACAAATGCTACACTATCATCGGCGCTGTTTCGTTTCACTACTGAGTTCGGCATGGGGTCAGGTGGGTCCAAAACGCTATTGTCACCAAGCAAATTTGGTGTAAGTTCGTATTTAATCGAGCTTACTAAAATTTGGAATTCTGATAATAAAATGTCTTCAGTAATCTACTTTAGTCTATTAACTTCTTCGCTTGTTTCACTATCACATAAAACGCGTTTGGCGTTGTATGGTTAAGCCTCACGGGTAATTAGTACAAGTTAGCTTAATGGCTCACACCACTTCCACATCTTGCCTATCAACGTTGTAGTCTTCAACGGCCCTTCAGAGACTTTAAAAGTCTAGTGAGAACTCATCTCGAGGCCTGCTTCGCGCTTAGATGCTTTCAGCGCTTATCAGTTCCGAACGTAGCTACCGGGCAATGCCATTGGCATGACAACCCGAACACCAGCGGTTCGTTCACTCCGGTCCTCTCGTACTAGGAGCAACCCCTCTCAATTCTCAAACGCCCACGGCAGATAGGGACCGAACTGTCTCACGACGTTCTAAACCCAGCTCGCGTACCACTTTAAATGGCGAACAGCCATACCCTTGGGACCGACTTCAGCCCCAGGATGTGATGAGCCGACATCGAGGTGCCAAACACCGCCGTCGATATGAACTCTTGGGCGGTATCAGCCTGTTATCCCCGGAGTACCTTTTATCCGTTGAGCGATGGCCCTTCCATTCAGAACCACCGGATCACTATGACCTACTTTCGTACCTGCTCGACGTGTCTGTCTCGCAGTTAAGCTGGCTTCTACCATTACACTAACCGTACGATGTCCGACCGTACTTAGCCAACCTTCGTGCTCCTCCGTTACTCTTTGGGAGGAGACCGCCCCAGTCAAACTACCCACCAGGCACTGTCCGTAACCCCGATTCAGGGGCCAACGTTAGAACATCAAAACTACAAGGGTGGTATTTCAAGGACGACTCCACAAAAACTAGCGTCTCTGCTTCAAAGTCTCCCACCTATCCTACACATGTAGGTTCAATGTTCAGTGCCAAGCTGTAGTAAAGGTTCACGGGGTCTTTCCGTCTAGCCGCGGGTACACAGCATCTTCACTGCGATTTCAATTTCACTGAGTCTCGGGTGGAGACAGCGTGGCCATGGTTACACCATTCGTGCAGGTCGGAACTTACCCGACAAGGAATTTCGCTACCTTAGGACCGTTATAGTTACGGCCGCCGTTTACCGGGGCTTCGATCAAGAGCTTCTCCGAAGATAACCCCATCAATTAACCTTCCGGCACCGGGCAGGTGTCACACCGTATACGTCATCTTGCGATTTTGCACAGTGCTGTGTTTTTAATAAACAGTCCCAGCCACCTGGTCACTGCGGCTCCAATCAGCTTAGAGAGCAAGTCTCATCACCAATCGGAGCGTACCTTCTCCCGAAGTTACGGTACGATTTTGCCTAGTTCCTTCACCCGAGTTCTCTCAAGCGCCTTAGTATTCTCTACCTGACCACCTGTGTCGGTTTGGGGTACGATTCGGTATAATCTGAAGCTTAGAGGCTTTTCCTGGAAGTATGGCATCAGCAACTTCATCACCGTAGTGACTCGTCTCGTGTCTCAGCCTAACAGCAACCCGGATTTACCTAAGTCACTAGCCTACACACTTTCACATGGACTACCATCGCCATGCTTGCTTAGCCTGCTCCGTCCCCCCATCGCAATTATACCAAGTACGGAAATATTAATCCGTTTCCCATCGACTACGCCTTTCGGCCTCGCCTTAGGGGTCGACTTACCCTACCCTGATTAACATGGGATAGGAACCCTTGGTCTTCCGGCGTGCGGGTTTTTCACCCGCATTATCGTTACTCATGTCAGCATTCGCACTTCTGATACGTCCAGCATACCTCCCGGTACACCTTCAACCGCTTACAGAACGCTCCCCTACCACTCAGAATAAATTCTGAATCCGCAGCTTCGGTGCATAGTTTAGCCCCGTTACATCTTCCGCGCAGACCGACTCGACCAGTGAGCTATTACGCTTTCTTTAAAGGATGGCTGCTTCTAAGCCAACCTCCTGGCTGTCTGGGCCTTTCCACATCGTTTCCCACTTAACTATGACTTTGGGACCTTAGCTGGCGGTCTGGGTTGTTTCCCTCTTCACGACGGACGTTAGCACCCGCCGTGTGTCTCCCGGATATTACTTTACGGTATTCGGAGTTTGCAAAGGGTTGGTAAGTCGGGATGACCCCCTAGCCTTAACAGTGCTCTACCCCCGTAAGTATTCGTCCGAGGCTCTACCTAAATAGATTTCGGGGAGAACCAGCTATCTCCCGGTTTGATTAGCCTTTCACTCCTAACCACAGGTCATCCCCTAACTTTTCAACGTTAGTGGGTTCGGTCCTCCAGTTGATGTTACTCAACCTTCAACCTGCCCATGGCTAGATCACCGGGTTTCGGGTCTATACCTTGCAACTATTCGCCCAGTTAAGACTCGGTTTCCCTACGGCTACCCTAATCGGTTAACCTCGCTACAAAATATAAGTCGCTGACCCATTATACAAAAGGTACGCAGTCACCCTCGAGGGGCTCCTACTGCTTGTACGTACACGGTTTCAGGTTCTATTTCACTCCCCTCACAGGGGTTCTTTTCGCCTTTCCCTCACGGTACTGGTTCACTATCGGTCAGTTGGGAGTATTTAGCCTTAGATGATGGTCCACCTATATTCAGTCAAAGTTTCACGTGCTCCGACCTACTCGATTTCACTTAAAATGCGTTTTCATGTACGGGACTATCACCCTGTATCGTGGCACTTTCCAGAGCCTTCCATTAACACATAATAAGCTTAAGGGCTGTTCCGATTTCGCTCGCCGCTACTATCGGAATCTCGGTTGATTTCTTTTCCTACGGGTACTTAGATGTTTCAGTTCTCCGCGTTCGCCTCGTTAACCTATGTATTCAGTTAACGATACCTGCAAGCAGGTGGGTTTCCCCATTCGGAAATCCTAGTCTCAAGTGCTTTTTACTAGCTTGACTAGGCTTATCGCAAGTTAATACGTCCTTCATCGCCTCCAACTGCCAAGGCATCCACCGTGTACGCTTAGTCACTTAACCATACAACCCAAACGGGTCTTTGTTTTGTGACAGTTTAACTTCGCCAGAAGTTAATATTGAATACTAAAGTAGATACCAATTAATCCGAGGATTAAATGGCACTGAATGATACTGCTATCATTCTTTTTTACTTTTGAAAACTCTGTACAAATACAATGTATTCATACGAATTTTATTATCAGCTTTTCCAAATTTTTAAAGAGCATATTAATTAGTAAACTCAAAGAGCAAACTAACTAACAATCATCTGTGTGGACACTACGAACAAATAAGTTCTAAATCGTATAAGGAGGTGATCCAGCCCCAGGTTCCCCTAGGGCTACCTTGTTACGACTTCACCCCAGTCATGAATCACTCCGTGGTAAACGTCCTCCCGAGGGTTAGACTATCTACTTCTGGAGCAACCCACTCCCATGGTGTGACGGGCGGTGTGTACAAGGCCCGGGAACGTATTCACCGCGTCATTCTGATACGCGATTACTAGCGATTCCGACTTCATGGAGTCGAGTTGCAGACTCCAATCCGGACTACGACGCACTTTAAGTGATTCGCTTACTCTCGCGAGTTCGCAGCACTCTGTATGCGCCATTGTAGCACGTGTGTAGCCCTACACGTAAGGGCCATGATGACTTGACGTCGTCCCCACCTTCCTCCGGTTTATCACCGGCAGTCTCCTTAGAGTTCTCAGCATTACCTGCTAGCAACTAAGGATAGGGGTTGCGCTCGTTGCGGGACTTAACCCAACATCTCACAACACGAGCTGACGACAGCCATGCAGCACCTGTATCAGAGTTCCCGAAGGCACCAAACCATCTCTGGTAAGTTCTCTGTATGTCAAGTGTAGGTAAGGTTCTTCGCGTTGCATCGAATTAAACCACATGCTCCACCGCTTGTGCGGGCCCCCGTCAATTCATTTGAGTTTTAACCTTGCGGCCGTACTCCCCAGGCGGTCTACTTAATGCGTTAGCTTTGAAAAACAGAACCGAGGTTCCGAGCTTCTAGTAGACATCGTTTACGGCGTGGACTACCAGGGTATCTAATCCTGTTTGCTCCCCACGCTTTCGTACATGAGCGTCAGTGTTGACCCAGGTGGCTGCCTTCGCCATCGGTATTCCTTCAGATCTCTACGCATTTCACCGCTACACCTGAAATTCTACCACCCTCTATCACACTCTAGTTTGCCAGTTCGAAATGCAGTTCCCAGGTTGAGCCCGGGGCTTTCACATCTCGCTTAACAAACCGCCTGCGTACGCTTTACGCCCAGTAATTCCGATTAACGCTCGCACCCTCCGTATTACCGCGGCTGCTGGCACGGAGTTAGCCGGTGCTTCTTCTGTCAGTAACGTCACAGCTAGCAGGTATTAACTACTAACCTTTCCTCCTGACTGAAAGTGCTTTACAACCCGAAGGCCTTCTTCACACACGCGGCATGGCTGCATCAGGCTTGCGCCCATTGTGCAATATTCCCCACTGCTGCCTCCCGTAGGAGTCTGGGCCGTGTCTCAGTCCCAGTGTGGCTGATCATCCTCTCAAACCAGCTAGGGATCGTCGCCTTGGTGAGCCATTACCTCACCAACTAGCTAATCCCACTTGGGCCAATCTAAAGGCGAGAGCCGAAGCCCCCTTTGGTCCGTAGACATTATGCGGTATTAGCAGTCGTTTCCAACTGTTGTCCCCCACCTCAAGGCATGTTCCCAAGCATTACTCACCCGTCCGCCGCTCGTCAGCAAAGTAGCAAGCTACTTTCTGTTACCGCTCGACTTGCATGTGTTAGGCCTGCCGCCAGCGTTCAATCTGAGCCATGATCAAACTCTTCAATTAAAAAGTTTTATGTCTTTCGACAGCTCAATGAATTCTGAATTTATTTAATATCTTTCGATATTGAATTGACTGTGCTGCAATTCCTACCTAAGTAGTTATTGCTGTTGGTCACTCAGTTTCAATTGAGACTCTAAATTTGTTTGCCTCACTACCTAAGTAGCTTGGCTGTTAGAACTCAATCTGTACGAGTGCCCACACAGATGATTGCTTTATATTGTTAAAGAACGTTGCGATTAAAGCGTTAAACTTTATCTCGCTAGGGCTGCGCATATTACGCTTTCCTATTTTTTTGTCAACACTTAATTTTGTTAAACTTGAAAGTTTTCAAAACTAAGTTTTACTCGACTCACTTAGTAGCTCGTGCCTCGCTATGCGTTGCGTTCTGCCGTCTCAGTGGGGTCGCATTATAGGGAGATCCGAAAACAGATCAACCCCTTTTTGAAGAAAACTTGAAATAAATGACTGTTCGCTGGATATTTGAACGATAGGTGCTAAAAACACAACATAACTATCAATTTATTAACAATAAACGCGAAACTTAAGCTTTTAACCGTTATATCTACTTGAATAAGCTTTATTAAAACACTCGCAACTAAGATGATCATAATGATCACTAGCAATAATCTACCCGAATAGATCCCATATATAACAAAGTCTGGAAAATAAGACGCTGCAGCTAGCATACTGTTAATGTTACTACGGTGAATTGAAGTAGGTAAGAGTGATACCACAGTATTAATAAAATCACGGCTATTAATAGTGCCTACCTGAAGGTGGCTTTTGTTTATGTGTATTAGCAAAGCCTTAATATAAGTAGGAGTTACTGTTGCTCTATTTTAGGCAAAATAAAGCCCCGCATTTGCGAGGCTACTATTTATGCTACACCGTATTGATCCCGGTAAGCTTTTACCGCGGCTAAATGCTCATCCATAGTTCCTTGGAGCTCTAGGTAACTAATTAAATCAGCCAATTTAACGATAGAAGTAACTTGGGTATTAAAGTCACGTTCTACTTCTTGTATAGCAGAAAGCTTTGCTTTACCTTTTTCTTGACGATCAAGTGCAATTAAAACACCACTTAAATCTGCGCCATTATCCGCAATTATTTCCATTGACTCGCGAATAGCTGTACCGGCGGTGATCACATCATCAACTAACATGATCTTACCTTTAAGCTCAGATCCAACTAAGCTACCACCTTCACCGTGTGCTTTTTTCTCTTTACGGTTAAAACAATAAGGTACATCTTTATTATAATGATCAGCTAACGCAACTGCGGTTGTTGTTGCAATTGGAATACCTTTATAAGCAGGACCAAATAGTACATCATATTCAATTGCTGCATCTTCAAGTGCCGCTGCATAAAAGCGACCTAAGCGCGCTAAGTCACGACCTGTATTAAACAAGCCCGCATTAAAGAAGTAAGGGCTTGTACGGCCAGACTTTAAAGTAAACTCGCCAAACTTTAATACCTGCTTTTCTAAAGCAAACTCAATAAACTCTTTTTGATATTCTTTCATTGCCAGTTACCTATTTATGCTAGTGCTTGCTTTTGTACATCAATAATTTCACGAATTGAATGCTTAGCGAGTGAAAGTAGCTCATCAAGTTCGTCAAACGAGAAAGGTTCACCCTCAGCGGTTCCTTGTACCTCAATAATTTTACCGGTTTCAGTTAAAATTACATTCATGTCAGTTTCAGCGTCAGAATCTTCTAGGTATTCTAAATCGCTAATCGCTTGGCCTTTATATATACCAACAGAAATAGCAGCGATCATATGTTTAAGCGGGTTTGAGTTAATCATCCCTTTTGCACGCATATACGTTAGTGCATCAACTAGCGCAACGCATGCACCGCTGATAGACGCTGTACGTGTACCACCATCAGCTTGGATTACATCACAATCAATAGTAATTGTGTTTTCACCGAGTGCTTTTAGATCGATTGCTGCACGTAAAGAGCGAGCAATCAGACGCTGAATTTCCATTGTACGACCGCCCTGCTTACCTCGCGTTGCTTCACGACTATTACGTGTGTGTGTTGCGCGCGGTAACATGCCATATTCTGCGTTTACCCAACCTTTACCTTGGCCTTTCATAAAGCGTGGTACGCCAGCCTCAACTGTCGCAGTACAAAGTACCTTAGTGTTGCCAAACTCTACCAATACTGAACCTTCAGCATGCAAAGTGTAGTTACGTGTAAACGTAACCGGTCTAATTTGATTAGGTGTTCTTTCGCTTGGACGCATTGACGATCCCCTTAATTCTGAATTTGCCACATTATATGTTGATGTGAATACAGATGCCATGTTGATTTATATTAAAGTGTGTTTAAAAAACACTCAGCAGTGTTAAATTTTCTTTAGAGCTTGGGCAGTGTTACGGTATAATAATCGTAATATTGTATTTAAAAATGTAGGAAAACATCCATGATCCACAGTATGACAGCTTATGCGCGTCGCGAAATAAAAGGCGAATGGGGCACTGGCACGTGGGAAGTTCGCTCAGTGAACCAACGTTATCTTGAAACCTTTATTCGTGCACCAGAGCAATTTCGTGGCATGGAGCCCGTTATACGCGAGCGTCTGCGTAAGCACTTACAGCGTGGTAAGGTCGAAGTTTTCTTAAAATTTGTAGCAAACCCTGCACATGTTGGTGAATTATCAATTAATCAATCTCTTGCTGAGCAGCTAATTAATAGTGCTAAGTGGGTACAACAACAAAGCAATGGTGATATCAATCCTGTTGACATTTTGCGTTGGCCTGGCGTGATGGAAGCGCAAGAAATTGATATGGATAGTGTAAATACAGCACTCATTACTGGGCTTGACCAAGTAATTGAAGACTTTAAATCTGCACGTGGTGATGAAGGTGCAAACCTTGAAGAAATGATAACTACACGATTAACCGCCATTTTAGAGCAAGTTGATATTGTTGAAGCACACATGCCAGAAATTACTAAATGGCAACGTGAAAAGTTAGTACAAAAACTTGAAGATTTAACAACAAATATTGATGAGTCACGTCTTGAACAAGAACTGATTTATCTTGCACAAAAGCAAGATGTAGCAGAAGAACTTGATCGTTTAAAATCGCACGTTAAAGAAACACGTAAAATTTTGAGTAAAGGTGGTGCTTGTGGTCGTCGTTTAGATTTTATGATGCAAGAGTTTAACCGTGAAGCAAATACCCTAGCTTCTAAATCAATCAACAGCGACATCACCAATGCTGCAGTTGAGCTAAAAGTATTGATAGAGCAAATGCGTGAGCAAATTCAGAATATTGAATAACAAACTATAACGTTAGAAAAGGCCATGATTATTCCTAATTATGGCCTTTTTTATTCCTGTTTATAAAAGTGTGCTTAGAGAGGTTTTTAAGGTTTCAAACTTAATAGGCTTGGTAAGTACTTTATTAATACCGACCTTGAAGCACGATGCCTTGTCATCGGTTGAAGCATTGGCCGTTAGTGCAAAAATAGGAATATCACTTAACAGCTCATGGCGTATATGTTGCGTGGCGCTTAATCCATCCATGGTTGGCATCATGATATCCATTAAAATTAAATCGAAATGCTTGAGTTTCAAAAACTCAATTGCTTCTACTCCATCATTAGCAATCGTGACTTTGTGATTTAGCTTTTGTAAAAACGCCTTAATAAGTACTTGATTGGTTTTATTATCTTCAGCAACGAGAACTGATAGTACAGGCTGTTCTGATGAAAGCTCGGGTTTAGTTTCATCAATAATCGCTTCTTTAAATGGCAATAAAATAGTAAACGTACTACCTAGCCCTAACTGCGTTTCAACATTAATAGAGCCGCCCATAAGTTCAATTAGATTTTTTGAAATACTGAGGCCTAACCCTACTCCTTCATTTTTTCTGTTTATACCTTCGTTAACTTGTCGAAACGGCTGAAATATAAAGCTTAGATCTTTCTTTGCAATGCCTACCCCTGAATCTTCGATAGTAAATTTTAGTTTGTCATCTACAATATTTACACATAATGCAATATGTCCTGAGTGAGTAAACTTGAATGCGTTGCCAATGAGATTAAATAGTATCTGCCCCAGCCTAAATTCATCACCCATAATATAGGTAGGGATATCGTCATTAATCGAAACTGAAAAAATAATATCTTCACTGTCTTCAATAATATGCAATTGCCCAACAATATTCTCAATAAGCAGCTTTACATTTAGCGGTTTATTGGCGATTAATACAGTCCCTGATTCAATTTTTGAAAAATCTAATACGTCGGTAATTAATCCATAAAGAATATCAGCACTAGAGTTTGCATAATTCAGCCATTGGCGTTGCTCTTGAGTTAAATCGGTATCTATTAATAACTCTATCATCCCCATAATCGCATTCATGGGGGTCCTTATTTCATGCGACATGATGGTTAAAAATTTTGTTTTTGTTTTACTGGCTTCCTCAGCTTTAAGCTTTTCATTTTCAAGTGCAGTCTCTCGCTCTTTTGAGACTGTGATATCTTTGGCAATACCTAAATAGCCAATGAAATTTCCGTTTTCGTCAAATTGCGACTTACCATTAAGCGATACCCACAAAGGTGTCGATGCCTTAACCTCAAACTCAAAACCATTAAAATCCTCATGCTCAGCTATTAAAGCAGCAAAAGCTTGCCATTTTAGTGTATTTCTTTGCTCATTTTTAGTGCGCAAAGACTCTATGGTTTTATTAATAAATGTTTTCGCATAGGTATTATCTTCCCTTTCCAGATTGTTAACGCTGGTAAAAGTCATATCTGGCTCGGTTCGCCAAAACCACTCACTTGCTAATTCTTTAAATAAAGTAGAAAGCTGAGAAAATTTATCAAGTAGTAAAACAGATTGATGAGTTTGTTCATGTAGCTTATTTAATTGGAGAAAAGCGTGGAATACTTGCTGAAGAAATAAAATTATTGAGTGTGAAGCTAAAACATTATGGTTAATTTTGTTACTCACATGAGTGAAAATAAATAAGCATTGTTCTTTACCCGTATCAATCCCGATTAACAGCGCTGTATTTTTATTCTGATTATTTGCCTCTGCTGATAAAGTAACTAATTGTTCTGGCAATGGATTGCAACTAAATGAGTAACCTTTTTTTAAAGCCTGAATAAATGCAGCACATGGTGGCCAAGTTTTCTCATAAAAATCGATGTTAGTTGTGCCTATAGTTAAAAAATGATGATGTGTTTTTTTTAAAACAATGCAGTCTTGGTATTGAAGTAATGGCTGCAGTAAAGCTGACATAGTAGCTAAAATATCAATTTCATCATCACACTGATGCAATAACGCTAACTGCTTCTGTAGTTCCGTAAGCGTAATTAATTCATTACGTTGCATACTCATTCCCTCAGCTAAAATGCATCGCGTTTTGCAAAAAAATACCAAAATCGATGTTATGACTAATTAATATAGAACAAAATTTAATATAAATCATTGAGTTATTTTTATGGCAGGGTGGAATGATTTCTGCTTTATTAATATAAATAAATACATAAAGGCATAACCATGAAGATAGTATGTATTGGTGGTGGTCACGGATTAGCACAAGTGTTAAGTGCGATAAAACCCTTATGTAGTAACCTAACAGCAATTGTAGCAACTACCGATAATGGTGGTAGCACCGGTCGCATTAGAGCCGATCAAAATTGTATCGCTTTAGGTGACATAAGGCGCTGCTGTGTTCAACTTGCAGGTGAAAGCACGCAAGCCCAAGCTATGTATGAGCATAGGTTTATCCATGGCGATATGGCGGGTCATAGTTTAGGGAATTTAACACTATTGGGTTTAACCCAGCTAACACAGTCTCCCACTGAGGCTATTGCTGCTTTTAATCGTTTGCTTGGAAATAAAGAGACAGTTTTGCCTATGTCTGATCTACCTACAGATTTAGTAGCCGAGCTAAACAATGGTGAAAAAGTATTTGGTGAATGCGCGATTGATGCTCTAAATGAACTACCAAGTACAATCTACTTATCGAAAGCGGTGCCGCCAGCACCTGGTACTATTGAAGCTATTTTAGATGCCGATTTAATAATTATTGGTCCAGGTAGCATCATTACTAGCGTGATGCCTGCTTTTTTAATTACAGAAATCACTGAAGCAATAAAAAAAACCTCTGCGTGTAGAGTATTTATTGAAAACACAGCGCAAGAAAGCAGCGTGATGCAACATACAAAAATTGCCGGCATTGACTGGTTACAGAAGAAGCTCGCCACTAAAGTATACGATTTAAGTATTTCTCCTTCTGCCATTATTGAAATTTTACAACAGGGAGAGAAGTATAAGGAAACAGGCAAGCATTTACATAATATTAATGAACTAAAAAATGTATTTTCAGAGTTATTAAAAAGCTCTTTTAATACTGAAAAACACGCTTAATGATTTTGGGTAAGTTCTCTCATATGTTCGAAGGTTTTTTTACTTTGTGCATCAGCTAACTTTAAGAGGGTTACAACCTCAGTGTTTAAACCATTGACCTTAACTTGCTGCTCAATAAGCTGGCACGTTTGCGCTAATCTTGTTGCACCAAAACTATAACCGCTACTTTTTAAGCTATGAGCGCACAGTTCAATTTCTGCGGCATCGGTTGAGGAAAGCATTTGCGCCACTAACTTTTTAGACTCATCAACAAAAACGTTTATCAGTTCAATGGCTGTGCTATCACCAACATCATACTTTAGTTGTTCTATTACAGATGTATCTATCATAATTTTCTTTTGGAGCTCATTGTGAATAATCAGATTATATTGTTTGTAGACTCTTCAATGATTGGTGGTATTGAAACTCATATTATAGAGTTATACAAGCTGCTTAACAAAAACCAGCTTAGTTGCTCGGTTTTATTTTATAAGAATCATGGGAATAATGAATTTTATGAGTTACTTGATAAGCAAAGCATACCGTATGATTTTCTGCAAGGTACACTCATTAGTTTAATCAAGCGGTTTCGCAGTTACGATCGCAATACAGTTATTCACACCCATGGTTATAAAGCCGGTATTTTAGGGCGTTTGGTTTGTAAAATCACAAATAAGCATTGTGTTAGCACTTACCATGCAGGAGAGGCTGGTACAGGAAAAATGTGGCTGTATAACAAATTCGATTTATGGCTTAGTTGGTTATCAACTAACTTTGCAGTGTCTGAAAAAATTAGTAAAACAATTAAAAACGCCCAATTACTGGAAAACTTCATCGCAATAGCCGAACCTCCCAGCACTGGTTTTGCACAACCGTTACTTAGAGTCGGGTTTGTTGGGCGCTTATCTTATGAAAAAGGCCCTGATATATTTTATGAGTTAGCTGAAAGTATGCAGACTAATAAACAGGTACAGTTTCACCTTTTTGGGGATGGCCCGATGCGTGATCGTATTCCACAATTAGACAACCTTCATTACCATGGTTTAACACCCCGAGATGATATTTGGCAACATTTAGATGCCCTACTTATTTGTTCAAGAGAAGAAGGCCTGCCTATGACGCTTCTAGAAAGTATGGCGCATTATAAAATTGTTATCAGCAGCCCTGTGGGCGCTATTCCTAGCATTATAAACAATGGAATTAATGGCTTTTTAATGAAATCAGCAAATACACTAGAGTGCCAACAATCGATAGAAGCATTACTTGCCTTGCCGGCAATACAAAAAAGTGAAATGGCACACTCAGCATACACTATGCTTGAAGAGCGTTTTTCAGGTAGAAAACAATTTAACTTGCTGCAAAGTGCTTATACAGCAAAAACATTATTATAAATTTTCTTCCCACCCTTTAATTTTTCGGTACAGGGTTGAAGGGCTTACATCTAAAAGAGCGGCAGCTTTGGGAATATTAGTTGCGCATATTTTTATGACCCGCTCTATATATTCTTTTTCGGCGATCCACAAAGCCTTAACCTCACTTTCAACCTGCGGTAACTCTTCAAACTCTTGAACTGGTAACGATGTATGTTGCTCTTTAACCAGCCCCTCGTTACCTGACTCTTTTTGCGGGCTTTGTGGCAATGCTGGTAGCATAGATACATCAATCCACTCTTGTGGGTTAAGCACTAAAATATTACGGATCACATTTTCCAGCTGCCTAACATTACCAGGCCAATCGTATTGTGCTAAAAAGTGCTTCACATCATCGGTTATCCCTTTATAAGGATGTTGCTCTTCCTTGGCTATTTTAATAAATAGCGCTTGCGCTATTTCGATAATATCTCTGCCGCGCTCTCTAAGTGGCGGCAACTCAATAGGAATAACATGTAATCTGTAATACAAATCTTCTCTAAATCGACCTGCCTCAACCTCAGCAAGCGGGTTTCTATTGGTAGCACAAACAAACCTCACATCAACCTTAACTTGTTTTTCGCTACCGACTTGTTGATAAGTACCTGTTTGAATAAAACGAAGTAATTTACTTTGTAAATTAATATCCATTTCACATAACTCATCTAAAAACAATGTCCCCCCATCCGCCTGCCCTGCGGCACCCAAGCGGTTTGCAATTGCTCCAGTAAAAGCACCTTTTAAATGGCCAAATATTTCACTTTCAATCAAATCTTTGGGGATAGCAGCACAATTAAGTGCAACAAAGGGCTTGTCGGCACGATTAGAGGCTTGATGAACTGCTCGTGCACAAAGCTCTTTGCCAGTACCACTTTCACCGGTAATAAATACCGTGGCTTTACTCGCTGCAGCAGAGCTAATAACTTGATACACCGATTGCATTTGCTTGGAGCTACCAATCAAGTCAAAGTAACGACCGTTTTCATAAATATTTTTATACTTGGTAACCGTTTGTTTTAAATCTTTTATTTTGAGAGTGTTGTTAATGGTTATACGAAAACGTTCTGCCTCTACAGGCTTTTCTAAAAAATCACTAGCGCCTAACTTAATCGCTTGAATCGCCATTTCTTTGGTAGCATGCCCAGTTAATACAACAACTTGCGGAAAATTATCAGGTTCTAGCTGAGCAAGAATATCCAACCCGTTCATATCGGGTAACATCACATCGAGTACGATCAGATCGGGTTTTATTTTATTAATAATATCAAGAGCGGTTGCCCCATCATTTGCCACTAGTGTGTTTACACCTGTTGGTAAAAGATAAGACTGATACATCATAGCAAGCGACTGGGTGTCTTCTACAATCAGTATTGTTGGTGGCATAATCCCATTCCTTTTAGCGACTCGCTAAGAATTATTTAGAGAAAAAATATTAACTTATGGATATTAAGTTAACTATACATAGTTAATTAAATCAAATTCAATTAATGATTATTAATGAGGCATCATCCACTTCTTTAGAAAGCGCAACCTGAGAATTTTTCCATAACGAGTGTGCAAAATCCTCTGCTGAGGAGCTTTGCATAGGGATGATTTTTTTTAATTCGGTCATTTCGTCTTTATCGGTAAAGCGGTTATCCGTCCAACCATCAGTATAAAGTATAATATGTTCAACATTATCAAGCTTGGCTTCATATAAAGTATATTGATGATCATTAGACAGCCCAAGCAATGGTCCGGTACCATTTAGCTGAGATAGCTCACCATTTTTACTGATAATAACCGGTGCGGGATGACCAGCATTGAGCCAATACAACTTATTATTTTCTAAAAAACAAATCATTAAAGTGACTAAGCTTGATTTACATAATTGCTGTTTATAAAGCGCATTATTGAGCGCAACGAGCATTTCTTGATACGCTAACCCGGTCGCTAAAAAGCCACTTATAAAACCTTTTATAGCAAAGCTTTCTTTGAGCGCTTGTAAGCCATGACCCATCATATCACCGAGTATAAAAGCAGTACCTTCATCATTAATTGGCATAAAAAAGTCACCGCCATTACCCACACTAATAGAGCCAAAAATATGCGCTGTTTTACCATGCCCTAAAAGCACTTTAGAAGGTGTTAATCCGAATGTACTTTGATAGGACAAGTATGCAAATCGATGAGTTACTCGATCTATGCTTTGTAATAACTTATTTTTTTTAACTGGTTTTATTAAGTAATCATCAACCCCTAATCGATTAATTTTACTGATCACTTCTTCGCTATCATCGCCAGTTAACATCACCACCGATAACTGAGATTTTAAATTCGATTTATTAAGCTTTTCCAGTAATGGCTCACACGTTCCTTGTTTAAGTTTATGATCAAGTAACAATATACTAGCATCAGAGGTTAAAATAGCTTGCCAGCCAGCCTCTATGTTTTCACAGGTGACGACATTAAATTTATCTTTTAGGTAGGCGCTCATTAATGCTAATTGAGTGACATCATCGTCGACATAAATAATACTCGGTCGTTTATCAATGTTAGTTAAGGGAAAAGAAAAATAGTTTTTTCCTGCTCGCGTGTCGTAGGTGGCATCCGCAAAGTAATGGCGAATAAGTTCAACCCCCATCCCTCCTTCTACCAGCTCAGCCGATGCTAATGTCCATGAAGAGTTGTTTTGTTTAAATAAATTATAAGGCTTAAGTTCATCTATAAAAGTTAATTGGTAAGTATCATGATTTATTTGGTTAATACGCAACATTATAAGCTGCTCATCGCCCTCATTATGGCGAATTAAGTTAGTTAGGTATTCGGTTGCGACTAAGCCTGCTGCATCCGCTTCATCTCGGGTCACCGATAAAGCGCCCAGTACATGCTTAAGTACTTGGCGTATTTCAGTTAAGGTCGGCCATAATAATTCAAAACGCCGCTCAAATAATATATCCATAAAAGTCTCAGTAATGTTTAAACAACCACTTTTGTTTATTTATTTTGCTGGTTAAAAAAGCGCACAGCCTTGGCCATTTTGGAGAGTGTCGTTGGAAGAGCAGTAGCATGCGCTCCCCTAAAGGAGCAAAGCTATGTTGACTTACCAGTAACTTTATATTGCTATGACCCGCTTGCTTAAGTTCTGCCACGCCTTGACATAACGACTCTTCATTATTAATACCTAGCGCAATAGTAACCAAGGTCAGCTCGCTACATAAGCTTAAAGAATGCAGTGGTACATTATTACGATTTAACTTTAATGCTGGCGACATATCCAGCAACACATAATCATATTCTTGCTTTAAACGCAGTACCGCTTCATTTAAAACATGTTTGTTTTTTGCTGAATCAATTGACTCTAAATTGTGAATTGTAAGTACTTCAATACCTTGATAAGGCATAACACTGAGCTGACAGGAAATATCATCAAAACGCCACAACTTAGTCAATGTTGGCAGCTGTTTGTCTAAACGAAACGAACTAATAGGGTTAAGGTCGATAACGAGTACTGACTTATTTTGACTTTTTAAACGTTGAGCAACACTAATACAGGCTGTGGATGAACCTTCGCCACCGTACAAAGAAATAAACGTCACGCACCGTGCTTCATCATCAATCAAGGTGTTACAGATGGTTTCTAGTTCATGATACTGCCCAGGTATCAAGTTCATAAGCTTATCACCAAAGCAATTATGGTTATAAAGTCGAGGAAGTTATCTTTAAATTGACTAATTAGGTCTTGACCTTTATCAGGGACATATAGCGTATCTCCAGCTCTAAGTACCGGAATATTGGCCGAGTTTGGAGACTTTATAAATTCCTCAAGATTAAACACGCGAGATTGTTCTTTACAGCATGAATGGTTAACAACCACTATTTTGTCAATGAGAGCTGAACTTGACGGCCCTCCAGCTTCAGCAAGCACATCTAAAATAGACATCGTATCATCAAAGTTATATCGACCCGGCTTTTGCACTGCCCCCATAATACGAACAACTCGCTCTTTAGGGGTACGTAACCAATCTTTGTCTTTTTCTGGAATAAATATTGTGTCGCCGGGTGACACATGAGGAAATAACGTTTCATCACCAGTTTCAAAATACATCGCTAAATCAAGTTTGCTCACTCGAGCGCGATTACCATTACGGTGCGTAACTCTAATATTACGAATATCCGCACTACCATTAGGACCATCTGCTGCTGCCAAAATATCAATAAAATGCATATTGTCATTGAACGCATAGCGCCCAGGGGAACCTACTTGCCCCATGATATAAATAGACTTGCTCGATTCTTGACGTATCCATTGCGATTTATTGTCTCCGGGGTCTACTGGTAACTCCTCAACAATAATAGTATCGCCAGCAATTAAACTCGGCAGCGCAATTTCACCGTTAGTAATGGTGTATTTTTCTAGATCAAATCGTTGGGTGACATCGCCATTTCGCAAAATTTTAATATCGTTCACGTTAGCCCCTTTAGTAGGGCCACCAGCATGCGCTAACAGATCAGTAAAGTCCATTTCGTCACTCCACTCATAACGACCAGGAGATTGAATAGCACCTATAATCTTAATCGCTCGTTTTGTCGGAATTTTTAACCAACTTTTTTCATTAACATCTGTTTTTTCAGGAACAAATATTACATCACCGGGGTTTAAATCGGGCACTTTAGCGGTGGTTAATCCCTCACTATAACCCTGTAAATCAAAAAGTATGCTCTCTCCCGCAGGGGTTAATATTTTTATTTGGCGTGTTTCTGCAAAGCGAGTTGGGCCCCCTGCATTTGCTAAAATATCTAAAAAGTTAGTACTGTCAGCAGCCTCATAGGCCCCCGGCTTTTGTACCTCACCCATAATATAAACCGTGCGTGATGTAGTATTTACATCATCCACCATAATCGGCACATATATGGTTGACCCTGCTTTTAGTAGCGGCATGTTGCTATCGGTAGGTTTATCTAAATATGCTTTTAAATCAAAAATAACAGGAGCTTTATCAACGATCACTCTAATTTTAGTTACATCCGCATAGCGAGTAACCCCTTCCGCACGCATCAGTGCATCTAGAAGAGTCATATTTTCTTTAAACGAAAAACTACCAGGGTTATGCACTTCGCCAAGCATAGTAATGGCACTGTTGTCGCTTGCATCCCCTGTCGCACTAAGTGTTTGTGCATCAAAATCAATTTGCACGTTACCAAGGAGCGGAGAAACAGGCACAAACACAGTATCTTCACTTTTAAGCTTTGGTAATAAATTTATGTCGCCTGAGTCTAAATATGCTTTGTAATTAAATTCAATTACTTCATCTTTGCGTCTTATTTGTAAACGATCGAGCTGTGCGCCAGGTCTTAAACCATTAGCCTTAGCTATCACCATCTGAATATTGCCATCATCAGGAATACTCACCTGTGAGGGCGTGATCACATACCCTAAAACATTAATAAATATGTCTCTGCTTCTAAGCTCTACATAAAAGTCATTTATAGCAACAAACAACTCTGCAAGAATAGGTTTAAGTTCTGCCTCTATTTGCGTAACCGTTTTATTACCGACCTGAAATTGCCCCACCTCAGGTATGTTAATTTGACCTTTTTTATCGACCTCAAAAGTTGTTTCAAATTCAACTTCCCCTGGGACATATAAAAACAGCTTGTTACCTGCTTGCACTATAGGCTCATCGGCTTTTTCAGCAAACGCAGAGCTTGATACTAAAAAGAAAAAAACGAAGACAGCAAAAATAAATCTCATACATTACTCCTTTCTCTTTTCAATAATTTTAGTCCAATTCATTAGTGACTTTACTTGTTTGCTATCTTCACTTTGCACGTTAGCATCTAAAATAATAGCCTCAACTCGGCGATCTGAATGACGTTTTTGCTCACTTTGTTCCGACTCACTAAATGGTTTTAAACTGCCTTGGGTTAAAGTGGTAATGTTATAGGTAGGCACACCATAAACACTCAACCAATGCTTAACAGTATCTGCGCGTTTTAAAGCCAGCTCGTAATTACTATTTTTACTGCCTACAGAGTCAGTATGCCCGATAAGTAAAATACTAATACTTTCTAGTTGTTTGATTAAATCGGCTGCTTGAGCAACTCGTACGGCATATTTAGGGGTTATTTCAAAGGCATTAAATGCAAATTGGTTATCGCTATTTAATAACTCCGCTATTTGCTTTTTTACATTAACTAATGCGGGTTGTTCATCAATCGATGCAGCGCAATTAGTCAACTTTCTAACAGTATCAAAATGGTTAGCTAATTGATTAAGGCCATGATAATGAATTAATAAGTCATGTTCCGCGTCTTCCCACATTTGAGCTGCGATTAAACGACGAATACGATTCTCATAAATTTGGGCTTTTAATAACTGTGCCGGCATACAGGCATTAATATCCTGCGACTTTAATAATTCAAGCTTAAGTTCTAAGTGCTCAAACTCGCTCCTTACAATACTCTCAGGTTGATTAAATGTTTCATCTAGCTGCTGATCATCTAATGGATAGTTTTGGTATTTTTCGGCCAAGCCTCCCTGCCCTTCATCTGGCCAAGTAGCGCATCCGCCTAAAAACATGAAAATGAAAATTGCTATGCTCGCCTTCATAAAACTCTCCCTGATAACCTCTACACAGCGTCAATAAATGGAATGGTTTTATCCACTCTTAATAAGTTCATTAACTTAAACGGCTGCCCGGTGACATTAAGTAAAGATAGCTTATTACTTTGTTTTTCAATTCTTTTATATAGAAAAACAATAGCACCTATTCCCGAAGAGTCGATAAATTCGGTTTTAGAGAAGTCTAAAACAACAAAATTAGAGTCTTGCTCAACGAGCAGCTCAAACTGATCTTTTAGCTCATCGACAGCAAAGCCTGAAAAGTCATTAGGAATGGTAATAACGGTTGGATCGGTTTTGTGGGCTACATTTTTCATTTTAATCACCTATTAAAAGTATGAACTCAAATAGACAGTTACAAGAAGAATGCCAAACTTAAGACATTGAAATATAAAAGCTTTAATGGCTTACTAATTAATTTTTGAAATAGAAGTGCATAATGCAATTGCTTTTTGGGTGTACAATTGCATTATGCGAAGCGGGTTATTGGCCCTTACCAGTAAAAATAACAACCAATGTTTTAAAGAAAATAGTCAATTCCATATAACACCAGCTACGAGCTGATGAAGTGCTCAACATATAGGCGTAATCCCAACCAATTTTATTACGTGCATCGTCAATAGTTTCATCATAGCCATTCATTACTTGCGCTAACCCAGATATACCTGGCTTTATGCCATAAGTACGCTGACAAAAATACGGAATATCTTTTTCAAGTTTTGAATAAAAAACAGGTCGTTCAGGGCGAGGGCCTATCAACGACATATCACCTATGAGTACGTTCCAAAGCTGAGGTAATTCATCTAACCGTGTCTTACGAATAAAGCGCCCTACTGGGGTAATACGCGGATCATCTTTACTTGCCCATACGGCTCCACTTTTAACCTCAGCATCAACCACCATAGAACGGAATTTTAATACGTTAAAAAGTGCCACAAAGTCATCATCACTTTGCCCTACTCTTAACTGTTTAAACAACACTGGTCCTTTAGAGCTGAACTTAATCACCAATGCAACCATGAGCATTACAGGAAACAGAACAATTAAGCCAGTAGCAGAGCCTAAAATATCAATACTGCGTTTTACTGCTCTGATTATTAAATTATTAGACTGCTTAGTTTGGTGAACGCGCTGCCAATGCTTACTATAATCACCGCGTTCAAATTTAATAATCCCCCAAAAAGCACACAAGTATGCCGCAACCAAATAGTTAATACTGTCGATCACCGGCCATTTAACTTTTATGCTCAAAAGCTGTTTTAATACACCCAGCCCATGTATAGCGGCTAATGTAATACAGGCTACTTTGGCTAAAAACACGTTAGAGAAAACCGCCAGAGAAATTAGTAATCCATAAATCAGTACCAGTATAATGGGCATAATGCCACGTAATACCTTGTGCGAAATATAATTAAAGCTTACCCAGCCTAGTTTTGGATTAAATAGCTCAGACAGCATTTTAATTTGCTGCCAATTGCCAGCGCCTAACCTTACCCTTCTTGCATAATCATGGCTTTGTTCATCGCATTCACGTTCAACAATGTTGATCTCGTTATTTACTAGCGCTTTGCCACCTTTATTAAGTGCTTTCATCGACAAAATAAAATCATCGTTTATAGTGCTCGCATCTAATAACTGAACATATTCAGCGCGTATAGCAAACATGGCACCCGGTACGCCAATAACAGCGCCTAATGATGACTCCATACTTTTTACTTTATTTTGATACTGCCAATACTGTTGCTGCTCTTTGGTGGCTAAGTCATCTAATATGTACACCCCCGTGATCACATTGACCTGAGGGTCTTTAAAATCAGCATCGATTTTATTTAGTACATCAACGCTGAGTAATGCGCTGACATCGGTAAACAGCAATACATCGTAATTTGGCCTGGTTAGTTTTATTAACTCATTAACACCAAACGACTTGCCTTTATTGACCTTATTAAAATGCAAATGACACACTACATTTTGCTTTGCAAGATGCGATTGAGCAATCATCGCCTCGTCATAGGTTTTGTCTGTACAGCCATCAAGATAAACATGAATAGCATACTGCTCTGTGCTGTATAACATAGAGCCAAGGTTATAGAGCTTTTCACGAATATGTTCTTGCTCGTTGTAGGCGCACATTAAAATACCAAAGCGCGTGGTTGCCGGGGTAGCGTTTAATTCGATGTTCACTTCATCGTTACTAAAAAGCTTTAATAGCAATAAGTAACCAACATGATGGTACAACACCAACACAATCAAAATCGCCAATGTAATCAGTAAAAAAGTCATTGTAATCCCCTTATGAAGCTAAACCATTATAAAAATGGTCATAGGCTTCGCTCATTTTGTTTGCATCCGCAATTGAGAGAATATACTCTCGAATGCATTGCCCGTGCTTCATTTCCAATGCTTTTAATAGGGCAAGTTTTAAGCCAAAAGAATCATTAGGTTTTACTAAAATACCCTGCTTATCACTGACAACTTCACTAATGCCACCGACATCAGTTGCCACTATTACTTTGCCACATGCCATCGACTCTAAAATAGACAGAGGTAAGCCCTCTCGTTGCGAGTACAAGCACATCACATTAATGGCAGAATAAAATAATTTCATATGCTGCACATTTCCTAAGAAATGTACTCGCTCTACCACCCCTAGTGACACTGCAGCACTCATTAATGAAAAACGTAAACTGCCATTACCAGCAAATACGAGTTCAATCTCTTTGGGTAGCGCAGGCAGTAATTTAATTAAATCTAAATGCCCCTTACCTGGCTCTAAACGAGCAGAGCATCCAATGAGCTTTTTGTCATGGGGCAAGTTAAGCTTAATCCGTGCAGTAGCGTCATCTGTATCTATAAACTGTTGAAAATCAATGCCGTTAAGAATAGTACTATCAGCTTTAATAGCGGTTTCGTTGAAAAACTCATTAGCGACCACATTTGCATCGGCCACCCAATGAATTTTAGTCAGCTTATTCAATACTTTTGTGATCACTCGCTGTTTAAAGTTTTTTAAATACCACGCATCATGAATTGTCGATACGTGTTTAATACTTGGATTAACTAAACAGGTGAGGCTAGCGTAAAGCATTGGGCCAATGTGATGGCTATGAATCACTGTAATATTATGTTTTTTAATTATTTCACTAAGCTTTTTAATTACACTTAGTTCAAATTTAGGGGCTTTGTTTAAGCTTATAAGTTTTTGCTCAAAGGCTGACAGTGCTGGCCATTCATTTATTGCATCCCTTTCAGTTCCTTCCAAAGAAACAAGAATACTGGTGTTTGCAAATCGACTTTTTTGCATCAAAGTCACGGCCATTTTTTCCAGCCCACCTATTTTAAAGTGTTGAACTAAATGTAAAACGTTCATGTTAATTTCCCTCACTAAGGAAGTGCATTGATGGACTAACCCCAGCATGTAACGTGCTGTGACCAACAATGGGTAAAATGGTAACCACGTCTAGTGACGATAGTTTTTCAATGGTTTGAATATCTTTTAAATGACTGTCGAATAAGGTCGCAACAAACACACAGGTGACACTGGTAAATATGCCTAAAACAATACCCATAATAATTGCCACCACGAGTGAAGTATTAATTGGTTGAGTAGGACTATAAGCTCGCTCAATGGTTTTAACTTTGTCAGGGCCTTCATACTTAACCAGCTTGCCTGTCACTTTTGCCATTTCGTAACGCCCTAACATGTCTTTATATAATGACTGTTTAACATCGTAGTCACGCTCGAGCTTTCTAAGTTGTTTTTCTATATCACTGGTTACTAGTAAGCGCTCGCTCACTGCATTGACTTGTTTTTCTAACATGTCGTATTCTTGCTGATGCTGCAGAACATTATTTTTAGCTTCTTCTAGAGCGAGTATTTGTGACACCAACACATTACTTTCATTGTCATTTCCACTGGGTAAGGTATTAGCCATTTGCCAAAGCTGATCAATATTAGTGGCATCAAGGCCTTTACCACTTTCAATTAACGCTTGTTGCCGTGCTCTAATGCTGAGTAGTTCGCGCTTTTTTGAAACCACTTTGCTGTGTTTATCGGTATAGCGGGTTTTTAAAAAACTGAGCTCTGATTCTGCAGTAATTATTTTCTCTTCTATACGACCGAGAATCGGGTTTGCTTGACCCATTTTTGTAGTAAGTGCCTCAAGCTTGGCATTAGCGCCTGAGAGCACAATGGACTTTTGTTGTTGATCACTTAATAACTTATCGAAAGTTTGCCTATTACTGTGTAAAACAGCGGGTAAGGTATTACTGTTTTTTGCTTTAAAGCTTGCCAATGAAGCCTCAGAAATCTCCAACTCTTCTCTTAAACTTACCAGTTGCTGATAAAAAAATTGCTCAGAGGTATCCAGTGATGCTTTCGTTGGGGCTAATAAACTTTCTATAAATTTCTCTACCACTTTTTCAAGCACCGCCTTCATTTGGGTTTGGTCATGCCAAATAAAGTTAACCCGAACTAGCTCGTCTCCCACCAATGATAAGGAAAGCGCCTGTGAAAGCTCTTGATGTATTTTTTCTATTTTGGCGGGGGATGCATCCTTTGGTACTAAATTGGTTTCTTTTGCCACGGCAATCAGAACTTTGCGGCTAATCACTAAGGTACGCAAAGCTGCCATCCTATTTGATAAATCAAACGAGAACGACAAATCATCTAAATAGGGATTAAGCAGCGCCGATTCTTCTATAAGAATAGTGGCGTGGTTTGTATATTGTTTTTGTGACGTTGCCGCGAGTACAATCACTACTACGGGTACAATCAGCAACGGCAAAACAAATAACTTTGCCCTGGTGTAAACAGCGTACAAAGCTAAATAAAGTAATCTTTTTATTTGCTCTCTAACTAACATATTCGCTACCCATTGATTTGCATATTGCTATGCGAAACTTTGCGGCTATTTGCAAAATAAAAATTTACAGCGTAAATAGCCTTCTTTAATGGAGTAGTTGCACAGGGCGCGCCAATATTATAGTTATGGTTTAATCGGAGGGATTTAATATTTGTAGATCGTTGATCACAGTGAGAGCTTTTACCGGCCAGCTATGCTCTTTCGCTATGTTTTTTTGGACTGCATGCAATAAACTTAATTTTGCTTGACTGAGTGACAACGCCTGATCAATTTTTTCAATAAAGTTATTCTGTGACTGAGCGATAAAAATTTGCGAGTGATAATGATTCACTGCCGCGAAATCGGTTGCGACTATCGGTTTGCCTACCGCTAAATATTCTTTTAATTTAAGCGGGTCGCAAGCCCTAATTTGCTCATTATCGACAAATGGTAAAATAGATACATCCCAATGAGCCGAGAAAGATACCAACCGTTTATGCTCAACCGCACTAATATGCGTTACATTTTTAAACTGCAACAACCCTGAAATGGGAGTGGTAATATCGCCAACTAATACCAATTGATATTGCGGCCTAGCAGTGGCCAACGCCATTAATAAAGGGATATCTAGCCAGGCATTGATACTGCCATAAAAGCCAATAATGGGGGCTTCAATAGCGCTGATTTCTGCGGCTTTGTCGACATTACTCGTAAATAAATCAAAGCTCACGCCATGTGTTAGTAACTTAGTTTTTTCAGCAGGCATTTTAGTTTTTAATAACTCGCTGATCACATAAATAAGATCTGCGTTTTTAATCAGCTGCTGCTCAAAAGGCGCAATCAGCATAGGATCAACCCCAGCCAGCGCACTAAAATCGTCACCACAATAATAAATTAGCGAGTCGGTGGCTCTTTTATCAAACAGATAGCATGCCGTTGGCACACTTAACCAATATACAATAGGTTCACTGGTTTTATGAGCACCAATATGACGAGAGAAAACCCAACGGTTATAACAGCGCACTAAGCCATTATCATGCCATGGTAAAATAGGCAGTTTATATACCGTCATATTTTTAGGCGTGGCTATTTTACTATTATTAGAGGGTTGAAATAGCTGCTTAAATTTATTAAAAATACGTTTTATGTCGTGCAGCTTTACGCTAGGTTTACGCATTCCCACAGAATTAACCCAATTCACTTGCTGTCTTTTTGCAAGCTCTGAAAATAAATGCTGAGTACTACTAGGGTGGCTCCCCCAATCTTCTGCAAAAACAATAAATTTCATTCGCTCACTCCACTATGTTTTTGACTACTTTAGCCGGATTACCTGCGGCAATAGTAAAATCGGGAATATCTTTGGTTACCACACTGCCCGCCCCTATAATGGCTCCTTTACCTATGGTTACTCCAGCAAGTACCGTAACACCGGTCCCAATCCATGCTCCACGCTTAATAATAATATCGCCAATTTGACTCTCATCATCACTTTGGCCGTTCGCACGACGTTCACAATCAATTGGGTGACCAGGAAAGCCTGCTAAAAAAACACGTCCCGCAAGTCTTACATCATCTTCAAGTACAATTTTTCGTCCTACCGAAAACGCATTTTGCCAGCCAATATCAACATTATTACCAATACTTAGTAGAGGCTCACGCTCATTACTTACACGGCCACACAAAGTGCTGATCCCCGAGATCCTGACATCGTTTTTACATTCAACCCTTAATTTACCAATTACCTGAGGCATACCCGAATATAAATATAAACGTTTTTTACTGCCTTGAATTTGGCTTTTAAATAATGGGGTGTAATAAAATATTCTCAGCAGTTCATGAACAAACTGCTTTATAAAATGGTGCAGATGATAAAGCCCACTATGTAGTAGAGGAATAACGGGTAGCTGTGGATTACGCAGCGACTTTGCAAATTTAAACAAACGTTTTGCCGAGGGACTGTTACTATTTTTTAGCCAATACTTTAGTTGGGTCACCATAAGACGAATCCTTATTACTATCGATAGTCAGCTTTTCTAGGGCAATGGTCAGGGACAAAATGATATACAAAGGCCACGTAAAAGCTTGAGTTAAAAACGTACCTGCAACCATAAAACCAATTAAACCGGCTTTTAGCGCATTAGCATTCACTGTCACTTCAGGATTAAAGTTAAGCTTATTAATGCAAAATACTCGAGACAAGCTGCGATAAATACTGGCGATAACCAGTAAAAAAATACATATACCAACAAAGCCTGTTTCACCAAGTACCTGAAACCACGTACTATGCACTGCATGATTCTTGCCATCCCAGTGCGGGCTATAAAAGTAATAGTTTACGAAGAAGTTATTTACCCCAACTCCTGTTAGCGGGTTAGCAAGCGCCATGTTTATTGCAGCTTGCCAAGCATATATTCGACCCATAGCAGACTCGTCAACTCCACTTTCAGCAGCACCACCACTTTGCCTATCTGAAATCCCCGCAAAGACCATCATGGCAAGCATGGCAACTGCCCCACATGCAGCCACAACCACTGGATTTTTTACCTTTTGATATAAAAAGAAACTCAAAATAGCAGCAATACCTAATAGGCCGCCTCGGCTTTGCGTAGCTATCACTCCTGAAATAGCCAAAATTAAACCAACGCCTGCAAATAATCGTCGATATGGATTGTTGTATGTATTAAATAATTCAGCAGCTAAAAAAGACACAGGAAACATCAGCACTAAAGATAAATCATTAGGATCGCCCAGTTGTGAACGATACTCTCGAGAAATAGTGACTCGGGTGCCCTCAACTAGCCCCACACCATTAATTTTGTTATTCAGTGCCACCAGCGCAATGGCCACACCAGAAATCATAATTCCTAGTCTTACGTAACTAAAGTGAGAAAATCGCGTTAACCACCAGCTGATCACAAACACCATAATAAAAACTTTAACCAACACTCCAGACCAATACTCAATAGCAACGCCACGGTTTGAAGCCGAAAACACACACACAGTAAGCCAAACAAACCAAATGACAAAAATAAGATGAGCTGAGCTCCAATGCGGTTTTAATGTTTTGGAAATAAATAAATGCCAGAAAATGGCCAGTAAAGAGGCTAGCGCTAAGAGTTTAGGGATTTTAAGCGGCATTAAAAATACAAATGCCTCATGGATCCTAAAATAACTAAATAAAATAAATAAGATAATAAACACAGTACTAATACGCACGGCTAATACGCCAGCAAATGGCAGTAACAATAAAGCAAAAGCAGCTATGGGCCCAAATAACGAATATAAGCTTAAAATAAGCGCCGTTATCACTAAGCCATTTATTAATAAGTAATGCTCTTTATACCAGTTAACCATGCGCCTTCCTTGCTAAAAGCCGTTGCAATATTCCCGTGATGTGGTGTTTATACTTTTTAAATAACAACGCAAACAAACATATCAACACAGCAACCTGTCCTACAATGTAGTAAGACACTTGAGTCACACTTAACGAAAACACAAGAATAAAGCACAGCCAGCTAGGGAGCAGACTGTGTACTTTAAATGCTAAATGCTCTAGCTTTTGACTAATAACTACAAACAGTAGCGTTTTTAAAGTTTGCGCCAATGCTAACGATACAACAGCACCTAATATTCCCCATTTTGGCACTAAAAAACTTAATGCAATTAATACGCTCGTAGCACTCACTGCATTAATAATAGTCACAAACAAGCCGTTATAGTGAACATAACAACCAATATTAAGTAAATCGCTATGGTGTCTCAGCACAACAATGAGTATTAAACTGGGTAATAACCAGGCATTAAGTAAATAATTTTGTGGTAAAACGAGGGTGAATAAGTGCGGCGCTAAAAGTAGCATTATGCAGCAAAGGGTAATCGCAATCTCAAGGCTTAATTCACATAAAAACACATAGTGGTTGCGGCTTGAGGTTAACTCGTCAAAACGGCGTGAAAACCACCACATTCTGATTGGTTCAAATGTAAACGAGGTCATGACTGCAAATTGCAGAGCGACATAATATTGAGCGAGCTTTTCTTTGCCCACACTGGCTACAATATACCAGTTTTCTGCGCCATTATTAGCGTACACAAAGAGTGAAGAGACAATAATGCTTAACAAAAACAGCGTATTTTTAGGCGTAATATTCCATGCGATACATTTAAAACTAATATTAATCGTGCGTGCTATTTGCCACAGTGACAGTATCAGTACAATAAAACTCGCTATCACACCAGATAGCATAACGCCGGTTACACCATAGCCTAGATATAGCAAGATGATGGTCAGTAGAGTTTGTCCGACCCCTTGTAAAACAGCTAAATAGCAGAACTGCTTAGCCATTTCGTAATACCTAAAAAAACAAAATACAATCGACAACACCGACGAAAATGCCAAGTTAACAGCTAATAATTGCAAATCTATTTGATTAACAGAGATAGGTAATAAATTCAGCAAAAGGTCAGCAAACAATACAACAGCAATTACAAATGCAGTGCTTAACACACTACATAAAATCAACGCATCCCTAAATAAAGCCTGCTTAAAAACAACGCTTTTCATTTGCTGTTTAAAAAGGAGCTCAGGTAAGCCTAGGCACAACAACAAAGACATTACGGCTGAAATAGAGACTAAAAAATTAAGTTCACCAAACTGTGCAGGGCTTAAAAGACGAGTCGATATAGGGAGTAAAGCAAAGCCAAGCCCTTTGAGCAATAATGTTGATAGTCCAAAATAGGCTATTTGCTTAAGTCCGTTCATCTTCATTCCTTATGAGTTTTGCACCCAAGATGACAACTTTTTAGCTTGTGAGCTGGCATTAAATTTATTTGCTACCAATCGTTTAGCATTGATACCTTTGGCATATCGTTCATAGGGATTAAGCTCACAGAATTGAGTTAAGATAGTCTCTAAACCAATAATGCTTGAAGGCTCACATTTAAAACCAACAGAATCATTTACAATTTCTTTTGCCCCCATAAGCTTGGTCGTTAGCACAGGAATACCACTGGCCATAGCTTCTTTAAGAACTACTGGCCCAGTGTCTCTGTCACCATTACTAGATACACAAAATGGCGCAACCAGTGCTGAGTAGTTACTGGTATTTTTTGATAACCAAAGAGGCGTACGACGCCCTAAAAATCGAACATCTTTATCAAGCCCAAGCTCTTCACACAAAAACTTTAAATCATTCATTAATGGGCCTTCGCCCACGATGTCTAGACATATGGCGTATTTTTTACTTAATTTTTTTATAGCGGGTAATAGAAATTGCAGTCCTTTTTTTTCAACTAAGCGCCCAATGAATAACAATTTAACAGACTCATGAAGTCGATTTGGAGTGCTGCTAAATAAACTTAAATCAACACCACAATGCAATAGCTCAACTTTTCCAACTTTGTAATTACTTAGTTTTTGAGCCATGTCTTTACACACAGCAACCGAGAAATCACATAACGAAAGCTTGAGTTTGAGATCGGTATCGTTTACATATACATCATGGCCATGACCGATTGATGAGACACTAATACCCGCAATTTTGCTAGCAACAATCGAGTATGCCAACGGTGCATGCATAAAGTGACAATGTATATGAGAGATACCGTGCCGCTTAATTATTTCTGCAATGTTTAACCCATACCCTAGAAGCGACATGGCTGAGATTGAGGTAAAGCGAAAAGCAATTTTAGCAGCGTTAAGAGCTACTAGCGGCTTAGACATTGCAAATTTAGCAGCAGCACTAAAAGACTTTTTAATGATAATTACATTTACACTGCTATCGAGATTTGCACTGGTATTTAAATTCTCAAAGGTAATAACACTTACTTTATGACCTGCTTTAACAAGTGCATTTATTTCTGTCACCACAAAGGTTTCTGACGGGATATGGAAGCTTGGTACAACAATGCCTATATGTTTCATGCTAAATACTCCAAAAGATTCTAATGGTTATTTCGCAAGAACCATGCCCAGTTAAAAAGCACTAAAAATGGTTAGATTAAAGTCAATTTGCGAACATATATTGCAAAATGCAAAGCATTAGACAAAAAACACTCCACAAAGCTATAAAAATACTTGGCGCTTAACTTGCGTAGCACTTATCTAGTTAATTAATAGAAGCCAGGGTGCAGCTCATGAATATAGAAATAAGCGTTATTATCCCAAACTACAATTGCAAACAGTATTTAGCAAAGGCACTGAGTAGTGTTATTGCTCAAAAAAATGTCAATCTAGAAATTATCGTTGTAGACGATGGCTCAACCGATGGCAGTGTTGAATGGTTGAGAAAAGCGCAGAACACATTTCCACAGCTGGTTATTTTAGAACAAGAAAATACCGGTGTAGTTAATGTACGCAACCGCGCTATTGCAGCTTCTAAAGGGGACTATATTGCATTCTTAGATGCCGACGACTATTGGAGTGATGATAAACTGTATGAGCAATTAGGTTATATGAAAGAAAACTCCGAATGTGTTTTAAGCTTTACTAACTATATGCATGTAAATGAAGACTATGAGCCTATTGTGGATTGCTTTTCTTTTTGGCCTGAATTTTCAAAATTTGTTGATAAGAAAAATATGGGCTACCAAAATTTAAAGTCGCCAATGGACTTGCTTATTTTTGCTAATGTAATAGGAACCTCTTCAGTTATGGTTAAACGCTCAGCCATTAATTATATCGGCCGATTTGATAACGTATTAAACAGCGCAAGTGATTGGGATTGCTGGTTAAAACTTGCAAGAATTGGTGATGTAGCTTTTTCACCGCGCATAGCCATGGATTACTTAATGAGAGCGGGCTCTATTACTGCGAATCGTAAAAATAGGCTCAACGCGATGAAAGAAATTGTTTCACGCTGCAAAAGAGATGCTGGAATGATTGCACAAATAAAAGCACAGGCACGTATATTAGAATGCTACGGTGAGTATTATCGAGAAATAGGCGCAAAATTTAAAGCGTTATCGACTACAACTGCCGCGTTTACGTTATTCCCGCATAAACGTAATTTACGCCATTTATTACATGATTTAAAAAACACATTTACTACTGCATCATAAATACTTCGCCAATACACAGCAAATAGCGTTTAAGCTATTTGTTTTGTATTGGCCTAAAGTAAATACTTCACCTAACTTTTTAAATTTAATGTATAACTTAATATTTTATGATCGCTGCCTTTAAACTCACTCACTTCCAGAGAAGATAAATTAAACTCTTGATTGAAAATACAATGGTCAATTGGCAAGCCTGTCATTAAAGTGTGTTTTATTGCAGTAGGTGCAAAGCTGGTATATGCATTTGCAGCTGCATAACAACTTTGCGCATTAAACCAATTAAAATAGCTCGACCAGGGAACAATATTTAAATCTCCCGCAATAAACCAAGGATCTATCTCTTTTGTACTCGCCTCGTTCATTGCTGATAATAACCGATTACGATTATGCCAATGAGTAGCAGTTCTTGGTGAAGGTGGATGGGCAATAAAAGCGGTAATAGGATGTTTATCTAATAACAGCTTAAGCTTAATATAACCTAATCGGTCGCCATCTAATTTAACTTGCTGTCTGTGTATAATCGGTAAACGCGAAATAACCACAATGCCGTAGGGGATCCCTTCGACTTCGCGATAACCAAACAAACTAGCTTTATTTAAAAACGGTTTAAGCAAATGCCGGTTTAAATCGCTAAACTCCTGCAAAACAAGCACATCCCATTGCTGGTTTTGTAAGTTCTTTAGATGCATGTCTACATAGGGATTATTGTAATTGAGGTTAATTTGCTTAACCGTTATCGCAGCCTTCGAGGGAATGACTTCTAATGAATGCAGCGGTAAAAGTGAACTTAAATTGATAATACAAATAATCGCAATCACTCCCCCTAGCCATAGTTTTTTTAGCGCAAGCAGTAACAATGCAAAAAACAACGCAGCAGCTAACAAAGGAAACCGAAAGGATATTAATAAATCAGCGTAATAAAACTGCCACGGATTAAATGCGGCAACAATTAGCAGCAAGGCAATTACTGCGATAACAGCAATGCTATAACCTCTTTTTGAATTACACCGCCTACTCGAAATAACCTTGAACATGAACGCCCCTTTTAACAATAAAAAAAGAATATACCTGAGTATATTCTTTATCTTAACTTTGAGTTTTATCAATTAAGCCGATAAAACTTAACCAGAACTCGACATAACCTGATGTTATCTAATCTCAAACATTTGGTTTTGTGTTTGAGCATCAAACTGCCAAGTAAAAGCAAGTGGTTGGGTGCTGGTATCGTAAAACCAAATTTCCGCTACTAGCTCAATATCTTGTCTGCTCATCGCAAGTGTGGTTGTGAGTGCCCCTTGCGTTAGAGGGGCTCTGAATAAGCAGTTATTGTAATCTGCTCGTTCTGTATTCAATTTTTTCTGACAAATATTTAGATACGCTCTTTCATCGCCTCTAGAAAGCGCTACATCAATAGCTAAATTAAATTTTGTTGATAAGTTAAAGTCATTATTTATAACTAAACTTGCCATACTTTGAGGCTCAACTGTTACAGGATCTGCAACCGGTGGAGCGACATTGGTCGGTGCAGGTGCTGCACCTTCATCGCCTCCGCCCCCGCAGGCTGTTAACAGTGATAATGAGCATAAGATAACGGTTAATTTATTCATTACTGTTCTCCTTTAACAACCACACTCGGTGCGTTGTAACTGTTAAACCACTGCGGCGCTTGCTGACCTGACGACTGTGCAAAATTAGCAAAACGATCATAAGCATTGGTGATATCCACCCCTTCAAGTGGATGTAGCCACTGCATACCGACTTCAATCGCCCAGGGAAGGCCATTTTCAGTTTGAAAAAATAACTCAGAGGCTTGCTGAGTGGCATCATCTGCACCATTAACAGCGAATAAACTACTATCGAAAGCCTCTGTTGGCGCTTGGTTTTTTAGATGAACCTCCCAGCTTCTTGCATTTTTACCAACTAAAAAGTCACCATGATAAAATCCTTCGCTACCAAAAATGAACGGATCGAGAAGTGTACCAGGTGCATTCGCTAGCGCTTTAGCTGCTTTTAATGGAATAGTCATACTAAACGTTACTTTACTGTTTACGTCACAATTGCTTTCGGTTCTAAAGTAATCACAGCCGGCTTGCTTCGTAATATGTTGCCAAGTGTCCTGCATGAAAATCAAAATTGCCTGCTCACGGTTTGCTTCTAATGGCGAGTCTAGTTGCGGCTCTCCATTGATAGTGTAAATGATATTTTGCTCATCAATTTCACTACTTAAAATAGCATTGGTTGTGCTATTAGTAGTTTCTGTAAGCCTTACAGCAAAACCATTGTGATAAGTTGCGCCCACTCCAACAAGTTGACCATCAATTTTATAGCCAACCACATTGCTTCCTTCAATCAGCTGCGTAGTACGATAATTTACAACGACATCATTAAAGTCGTAATCGCCTGAGAACGGCCATTTATCTTCATAGGCAAGCGTAACCCAATCGTTTTCACCAGGATAAACAGCGCTAGCAAATGTGGTTATTGGATAATCTTCCACTTCGCCACCTAGCACCCCACCCGTGGCAGTAATTAATGATGCCTCGGAGCCATCAGTAACTCGAAAGCGAGCCCATGTTTGCCCTGCTTTAACATTGCTCGGTACGCTAACTAAAATACTATTATCGCCTTTGTTAAGCGGATACTTAGTTACCATGCGCTCAGATTCACTAAAGCCACCATTTTGATCCCAGTCAAACCAAGCATATAAAAAGCTATCAGCTGACGCGTTAACAATAATTTGGCTATCTTGTCCTGCAGCAATCGCGGTTACAAAACTAACCCCGTCATCGGAGTCATCAATGGGATTCTTGATTAAATCATCATTCGTATTGATGTTTTCACCATCGACCGTTTCACCCAAGTAAATAAGATTACTACCAGTACTATTAGGATCAAATAAGTGTCGAGCGCCACTTTGCTCAAGACTCGTGTTATATGGGCGAGGAGCATCACCAAAATCGATAGAACTATCGGTAACTGCAACTTCTGCAATAGCGCATCGCGCACCATCATTTTGACTAGATTTAGGTCCTGAGGTAAATACGTTTGCTGTTGGTGTGTAGTCAACTACGGGGCTAATACTTAAATCAACTTTATGTATTTTTCCGCTTTTGTTATTACTAAAGTAAAACTGACCGTCAATGTCAAAGTAAGCGGCACCAAATGCGCCCGTATCATCACCAATGTCGAGCTGAGTTATAAATTTAGAAGTATTATTAGCAACGTTAATTTCATGCAAATCACCATTTGATTCAACTGCATAAAGTAAATTACTTTGTGGATGAAAGGCAAAATCATAAATCCCTAAATTCCAGTTAGCACTATTAGGTAAAAGCTGCGCAGTAATCTCAGCGGTTAGATCTGAGTTTAAATCGATTTCGTAAAGGCCAAACCGAGGAGTATAAACATAATATGAAGCGCGCTGATTTGCTGCATCGCCTGTTACCTGAATGTCACCTACATAAAAATTAGTATCTGGCAGCCCTGTGATATTTAAGCGAGCCATTTGGTAGTTACTGTCTATTTGCACCACACTTTTTGGTGCTTGGCGGCTAAAGCCATACAAGTACTGATCTTTATAATTAAAGCCAATGGCGTTTACGCTCTCATTGTTTGCCTCAGTAGTAAACGTTAAAGCCGCGGCTAACACCGTTGGTTTAGCTGATACTAAATCTATACCGTATAACTGTGCTTTGGCATCTTGCATTAAAAAAGCCTGACTTGGACAATTCTCAAATGGCTGACTAAGAACGGTGCAAGGCCACAATACACAGCAAACTTTTCCGAGATGGGTTAATTTCATACGTAAGCCCTCTATAGTTACATAGTTGAACTAATGCAGACTTTATTCCAAACTTTAACCTATTGAATTTAAATAATAATAAAAAATTACATCACTTAGATATGCAAGTTGCAACACATGTCTTTGCATTATGCGAGAGTAAAAATCACCTTCACAAACTCTCTGTATCTATGCTCTTAGACACGGGCTATTTGCTCTAAGTATGCAGCAGTTGAGTAAGCTTCATTAAATAAAGTACAATAGTAAAATTAAGGCAGGCCTTTTTAACGGCTGTGCTTGTTCATTTTAGGTAAAAAATCATGGCACACTCTCGCGGAAACTTATTCATTTTATCGGCACCTTCTGGGGCAGGTAAATCTAGCTTAATAAATGCACTACTGAAAAAGCATGCTGATATGAAAGTATCGGTATCGCACACCACTCGCGCACCGCGCCCTGGTGAAAATAATGCAGAACATTACCACTTTGTATCAGTTGATGAGTTTAAAGCGCTGATTGCCAAAGATGATTTTTTTGAATGGGCACAAGTATTTGATAACTATTATGGTACTTCTAAGCAAGCGATTGAAGAGCAACTCGCCGCAGGTATTGATGTATTTTTAGATATTGACTGGCAAGGCGCTCGCCAAGTTCGAGAAATAATGGACGACGTAAAAACTATCTTTATTTTACCGCCATCAAAACAAGAGCTAGAACAACGTTTAAATAATCGCGGCCAAGACTCTGCTGAAATTATTGCAGGTCGAATGGCGCAAGCTCAATCAGAAACCTCTCATTACAACGAATACGACTATGTTGTAGTGAATGATGATTTTGATACTGCTCTACGCGATTTAGAAACCATAGTAATTGCACAGCGATTAACGCTAAAAGCACAAACAACACGTCATCAAACTTTAATTAATGAGCTGCTCAAGTAATCTAAATTACGATTAATTTTCGGTTCATGGCTTAAAATAGATAAAAATTAACCACTGGCTATTGGCGAAACTTGCTGCGTGCAGTAAACTACGCCTTTGCTTTTAAATTATTTTGGAGTGCTAAGATGGCTCGCGTAACAGTTGAAGATGCAGTAGATGCAATTGGTAATCGTTTTGACTTAATTTTAGTTGCGGCCCGTCGTGCCCGCCAAATTGCTGTTGGTGGTAAAGATCCACTAGTAGATCCTGAGAACGATAAGCCGACAGTTGTTGCTTTACGTGAAATCGAACTTGGTTTAGTTGATAATT
Source organism: Pseudoalteromonas sp. Scap03 (assembly GCF_013393115.1). Taxonomy (GTDB): domain Bacteria; phylum Pseudomonadota; class Gammaproteobacteria; order Enterobacterales; family Alteromonadaceae; genus Pseudoalteromonas. Next base: position 544,537 of record NZ_VDEU01000001.1, read on the forward strand.
CTTCAATGGATGTTATTGACCGTGAAGAACAACAACATCAAGAAGCGGCAGAACTAGCTGCTGTTGCTGCCATTGTTGGTGGCAACCAATAATCAACCGCCCGGTCTGATTTAGCTAACGGCATAGTTTTTCAACTATAGCCGTTGGCAATCCTTTGTTTTCATCGTATATTCGTAACTTATCCTAACTTATTTGCTTCACGAGAACATTGGAGTGTGAATGTATCTTTTTGAAGGTCTTAAAAAGAAAATCTCAAAATACTTGCCAGCAGACGATGTTGAGCTAGTTCAAAAAGCCTACGTGGTAGCCCGAGAGGCTCATGAGGGTCAAACTCGTTCAAGTGGCGAGCCTTACATTACTCACCCCGTTGAAGTCACTCAAATATTAGCAAGCATGCATCTTGACCATGAAACGCTCATGGCAGCACTCATGCATGATGTGATTGAAGATACCGATTTTAGCCAACAAGATTTAGCTGAAATATTTGGTGAAACGGTGGCAGAACTCGTAGAGGGTGTGAGCAAGCTTGATAAATTGAGCTTCAAAGATAAAAAAGAGTTCCAAGCTGAAAACTATCGAAAAATGATTATGGCAATGACCCAAGATATTCGGGTTATTTTAATCAAGCTAGCTGATAGAACACACAACATGCGTACACTAGGCGCACTTCGTCCTGATAAGCGCCGCCGTATTGCTCGTGAAACCCTTGAGATTTATGCACCAATTGCTAATCGCTTAGGTATTCATGATATAAAAAATGAGCTAGAAGATTTAGGTTTTCAAGCACTGTACCCTATGCGTCATCGTGCACTTAAATCGGAAGTGGCTAAAGCGCGTGGTAATCGCAAAGAAGTTATTTCAAATATTCAAACTGAAATTGAAGCTCGCCTTGAAGAATCTGGCATAAAAGCGACCGTATCAGGCCGTGAAAAGCATCTATATAGTATTTATAAAAAAATGCTCAATAAAGAGCTGCTGTTTAACGAAGTCATGGATATTTACGCATTTCGTATTGCAGTAGACTCTATGGATACCTGTTATCGCGTACTTGGTGTAGCTCATAACTTATATAAGCCAATCGAAACCCGTTTTAAAGACTATATTGCTGTACCAAAAACTAATGGTTACCAATCATTACATACTTCTTTAGTTGGCCCGCATGGTATTCCTGTAGAAATTCAAATTCGTACTTTAGATATGGATCACATGGCTGATAAAGGGGTCGCAGCTCACTGGATGTATAAAAAGTCGGGTGACAATGCGGGTCATACTGCACAACAGCGCGCACGCCAATGGATGCAAAGCTTATTGGAATTACAACAAAGTGCAGGTTCCTCGTTTGAATTTGTAGAGAATGTAAAAACAGAGCTATTCCCAGAAGAAATTTATGTCTTTACCCCAGATGGTCGGATTATTGAACTTCCTATGGGTGCAACGGCGGTTGATTTTGCTTATGCCGTTCATACTGATGTAGGTAATACTTGTGTCGGTGCACGTGTGAACCGCAAGCCTTATCCTTTAAGTAAAGCCATTGATACAGGGCAAACAATAGAAATTATTACCAGTTCAGGCGCTCACCCTAACGCAACATGGCTTAACTTTATTGTTACTGGCAAAGCACGCTTGGGCGTACGCAACTACCTTAAAAGTCAACAGCATGAAGAAGCGTTATTACTTGGTCGTCGCTTACTTGACTCAGCGCTAGGGGAAAACAAATTTGATAACCTGCCAGCTGAAAATATTACCCGAGTGCTTGAAGAGCATGAGCTTTCCTCTACCTTAGAACTGCTAGTAGAGATTGGCTCAGGTAACTTAATGAGTATGCTGATTGCTAAACGCTTGTTACAAAACGACAATGATGATTTAAACGACATCGCAAAGCGTGCCAAGGCAACTATTATTGGTACCGAAGGTATGTTGGTTAATTATTCTAAATGTTGTCGTCCTGTACCTGGAGACGCTATTACTGCCCATGTTAGCCAAGGTAAAGGTTTAACCGTTCATCGCCAAGAGTGTAAAAATATTCGTGGTTGGGAAAATGATCGTTCGAAATACCTAGTCGTAAAATGGGATGATAATCCTGAAAAAGAATATATAGCGACTTTAAGAGTAGAAATCATTAACCACCAAGGTGCGCTGGCTAAATTAACCAATGTGGTCGCCACTACGCAGGCCAATATTGTAGAAATAGCTACCGATGAAAAAGAAAGTAATTTATACGTGATAGACTTAGGGATCACAGTTAAAAACCGTATTCATGTCGCCAATATTATGCGCCGCATACGTGTTATGCCCGATGTACAAAAAGTCTATCGTAAAAAATAAAATAGGAACATCATGAATAAAGCATTTATATCAACGGATAAAGCACCTGCAGCAATTGGTACATATAGCCAAGCAGTAAAAGTGGGTACAGCTGTTTATTTATCAGGGCAAATACCACTTGTCCCAGAAACAATGGACGTTATTTCTGAAGACTTTAGTGAGCAAACACATCAAGTATTTAAAAATATCAGTGCGGTTTGTGAGGAAGCTGGCGGTTCTATTCAAGACCTAGTAAAAGTTAATATTTACCTTACTGATCTTTCAAACTTTGCCATTGTGAACGAAGTTATGAGCCAATATTTTAAACAGCCTTACCCTGCGCGTGCAGCTATTGGCGTTCGTGCACTCCCTAAAGGTGTACAAGTAGAAATTGACGGCATTATGGAACTTCCTTCAACAAACTAACCTCTATAAGCTATGAGCGCCGCTCATAGCTTTTATCCCATTCTATAGCTACACTTTGATGAATTCTTGACTCAAAACTAAAATTCTAGCACTCTGTAATCACGTTATTTTATTAAACCTTACTTTTGTAGTAGAAAAGGATAACTTGTGTTTAAGCTTGCTCATAATGGCAATGTATTGCTCGATACGAGTAAATCTGCACCCACCAGTGCTGCTTTTATCATTGAAGCAATTGAACAATCGCCTTACAGCGAGTGTGAAATCGATCATGACGCCATAAATAACTATTTCAGTAGTGCAACACCTGAACGAATCTTAGTCGTTGCAACACGCCACGATGCAACCTTAATCGTTGAAATCAGCGATGATAAAATGCTAGCCACTGGCACGCTCACTCTCGCCAAAGGTGGCGCAACACTCAGTTTTGATGAAGCTAAAAAAGAATTAGTGAAAGCGCATGTTGCTAGAGGTTATAAACAAGCATTTTTAGAGCAGCTTTTACAAAAGCAATTTGAGCTTCCTCCGGGCTCTGTAGTTAGCGGACCACTCGCTAAAGGACGTTTACCTACTGACGGCCAAGATAGTAAATTTAAAGCCATGGTTAAAACCTTAAAGGACCGCCTTAAAGCACCCAAATTAAAAGAAGATGGTAGTGTTGATATGCGTGATTTTGGTAAATTAGCAAGTGTTAAACCGGGTGAATTACTAATCCAGCAGCAACCTGCTACTCCTGGTCAAGAAGGGTTTACCGTGATAGGTGATGTTTTACCAGCCAAACCAGGGCAAGTTCATGCCCTAATTGCAGGTGAGGGTACTGAAATATCAAAAAATAACCCGATGGAATTACTTTCAACTATTGCCGGCGTGCCTGTTGAAATAAATAACGGAATGCGTGTTGACGATATTTTCACTGTTAACGATGTGTCTGTAAAAACAGGCCATATCGACTTTGAAGGTAGTGTTATAGTTAGTAAAAATGTAGAGCCTGGAATGCGGATAAATGCAACAGGTGACATTACCGTTTTTGGTACAGTCGAATCTGGAGAATTAACCGCCGGTGGCGATATACTTGTAAAACAAGGGGTGATTGGCCATCAAAAGCCTGAAGATAAATCACTTTCTTGCAGAATAATTTGCGCAGGTGATGTGCATGCCTCACACTCTCAATATTGCTACATTGAAGCTAACAGCATATTGCTTGACCGCCAAGCCAGCCACAGCTCAATGAAAGCAAAAAATATAATTCAAATTGGTCAATCAGAACTACCTAAAGGAAAGTTATTTGGAGGTGAAATTTTAGATGCCACTAAACTAATTGCCGGAGAAATTGGTAACGAATCAGGGGCTAAAATGGCAATTAATTTAGCCGCTTCAGCTACTCAAATGACCAAAGATATTGATAAATATTTTAGTGAATTAACAGCTGCAAATGAACAGGTTGATAGCTTACAAGCTGCATTAGAAAAAGCAGATTTAATTAAAGATGCTCATAAAAAAAGCGAGCTCATGAATAAGATTGGATCAACTCAGATACATCATAGTCAACAAGCTGAACAACTAGAAAAGCAGATAGCGAGTTTAGAGCAAAAACTAAATACCATGCTCGATGAAGCCATTTTAACCGTAAATACCGTTTTACATTCTGGAGTGGAAATCCATATATTCAACAAGTTACTTAAAACAACTCGTAACTTTCCACCAAGTAATGTTAAGTTAGAAAACAATAAAATAGAAATTGAGTTTAAAACTTAATTATAAGGGGCTGTTAGTAACAGCCCCTTATTCTTTATAGTAAGCCGTCTACACTGTCATAGGTTTGTGCTGGCCACACACCTACCTGCACTTGCCCTATGTGTTGTTTTTGTAATAACAGCATAGCCAAGCGAGACTGACCAATACCACCACCAATTGTTTGAGGAAATTTACTTTCTAACAATGCTTTATGCCAATCAAACTCTAAACGGTCTTCGTCACCGGTAATTCCCAATTGAGCTTGCAAAACTTCAGGACTCACTCGAATTCCCATAGATGATATTTCGAAAGCATCTTCAAGAATTGGATTCCATACTAAAATATCGCCATTTAATCCCATATACTGATCACATGTTGGTGTTGACCAATCGTCGTAATCTGGCGCTCTCACATCATGAATTTTACCATCACTTAATGCTCCGCCAATACCAATTAAAAACACAGCACCATATTCTTGAGCAATCGCTTTCTCACGCTGCTTAGCGCTAAAGTCAGGGTACATTTTACGCAGTTCTTCACTGTGTACAAAAGTAATTTTAGCTGGCAAAAATGCTCTTAAGCCAAAGCTTGCACTAACATATTGTTCAGTGGCTTTAATACCTTGGTAAATCGTTTCAACCGTTTGCTTGAGAGTAGATAGCGAACGTTGCGTACTTTCACAAATAACTTGCTCCCAATCCCATTGATCAACATAAACAGAATGGATTGGGCTTAATGAATCTTCATCAGGTCGCAACGCTTTCATTTGCGTATAAATTCCCTCACCTTGTGAAAAGCCATATTCACCCAAGGTTTTACGCTTCCACTTAGCAAGAGAATGCACCACTTCGTAACGGCTATCTGCAATCGCTTTAATATTCACAGCCACGGCGTTCTCGTGCCCACTTAAGTTATCCTGTGTACCGTCGCCTACTTTAGCTAAAATAGGCGCTTGAACTTCAATTAAGCCCAGTTTTTGTTCTAATTGCTGCGAAAAGAACTGCTTAACTTTACTTATTTGCTGCTGCTGCTGCACATAATGTGAACTCATAATAATTGGCCTCATTCCCAGTTATTGTATTTACTACTTAGCGCACAATCACGCTTCAATGAGGTTATCGTAACAATTAAACTATTTAATTCAATATCCCATAATAAAAATAGCTTTACGATATTAAAACCATTAAAAAAGTGGTATAAAAATAACTAATACCATAATTAAAGACGGTTAAATCTATGGAAAATTATCAAATCGATAATCTTGATAAACAGATTCTGCATGCATTAATGGATAATGCGCGTACACCTTATGCTGAATTAGCAAAACGCTTTAGTGTAAGCGCAGGAACAATTCATGTGCGAATCGAAAAAATGAAACATGCAGAGATCATCACAGGTACTCAACTAACCATTAATACAAAGCAATTAGGTTACGATGTGTGTTGTTTTATTGGTATTAATTTGAACAACGCGCGCGATTATCCGCAAACACTTATAAAATTAGAATCATTAGAGGAAGTGGTCGAAGCATATTACACCACTGGTAATTACAGTATTTTTATTAAAGTAATGACTCGCTCTATCGATCATCTACAAGATGTATTAATCAATAAAATACAGGCAATAGAAGCCATTCAATCAACCGAAACCCTGATCTCATTACAAAACCCGATTAGTCGAACAGTGGTGCCTTAAGGTGAAAAATCTCGTATAATTTGCCGAAAAAGAGGACTCCCATGCAGCAAACTCGTTACCAAAGAATTGAAAATGTACTTTCACGTCGTCAAACCGACCTTACCGTATGCTTAGAAGACGTACACAAACACCATAACTTATCAGCAATTGTTAGAACGGCTGATGCCGTTGGTTGTCATCATGTGCATGCCGTGTGGCCAGAAAAACAAAAGTGGCTAACCAATAATACCTCAGGTGGCAGTAAAAACTGGTTAGACACACATCTTCACAGAAACATAGATGATGCCGTTGCGAGTATGCGTACTCATAATCCTGATGTACAAATTTTAGCGACGCATTTAAGTGAAGATGCTGTCGACTTCAGAGAAATTGATTATACTAAACCGACTGCAATTATTGTCGGCCAAGAAAAAACGGGGATCTCTCCACAAGCCTTAGAGTATGCAGATCAAAACATCATTATTCCAATGCAAGGCATGGTGCAGTCGTTAAATGTATCAGTTGCAGCAGCCCTAATTTTATTTGAGGCGCAGCGTCAACGTGATCTAGCTGGTTTATACAATAGAAATATGCTGAGTGAAGAAATTAAGCACCCAATGTACTTTGAAGGCTGCCACCCAATTATTGCAAGGCAATGCAAACAAAAAAACCTACCTTACCCTGCTCTTGATGAAAACGGCGAAATTGTTGCTGATGAACAGTTTTGGCAGGCGTTAAAACATACTTGATGCATATACAGTGTATCAGTACACTTAACTTACTAAATAATAATAATTGAGCCTACATTGTCTAAACCTAGCTTAAGCCAATACCCAATCACAGAACTTAAAGGCGTTGGTCCTAAAATGGCTGAACGGCTTTTAAAGCTAGGTATTAGTACAGTACAGGACATGCTATTTCATTTGCCGCTTAGGTATGAAGACAGAACCCGTATTTATACAATTAGTGAGTTGACCCCTCATAGCCACGTAACTGTTCAAGCAACCATTGAAACCAGTCAAATAACCTTTGGAAAGCGGCGCATGCTGGTTTGCCAAATAAATGATGGTACAGGTAGGTTAACACTACGATTTTTTAATTTTACCGCAGCACAAAAAAATGCATTTAGCACAGGCAAAATAATTCGTTGCTTTGGCGAAATACGTCGCGGACGTATTGGCTTTGAAATGAGTCATCCTGAATACAGTATTAGCGACACTTTTGAACAACAACCAACATCATCAACACTTACGCCAGTCTATTCAACAACCGAGGGGTTAAAGCAGCTCTCCATTAGGGCGTTGAGTGAACAGGCAATAGAATTACTTCAAAAGTATGCAGTAGAAGAGCTACTTCCCCAACAATGGCAACCATCGCAACTACCGTTAAGTGATGCGTTATTATTACTACACCGCCCCCCTAATGATGTAGATATCATTGCGCTTGAACAAGGGACTCACCCAGCACAGCAGCGACTCGTATTTGAAGAATTACTGGCGCAAAATCTCAGTTTATTAAAAGTAAGAGAACAGGGGCAGCAAGTTAAAGCCGTTGCACTTGAGCCCACTAATTCATTAGAAACACAATTTTTAGCACAATTACCCTTTGCGCCAACCAATGCACAAAGCCGTGTGGTATCAGAAATTAAAGCAGATATGCAACACGCTTACCCTATGATGCGACTTGTCCAAGGGGACGTTGGCTCTGGTAAAACACTAGTCGCAGCACTGAGCGCGTTAACTGCGATAGCAAAAGGCTACCAGGTCGCATTAATGGCGCCAACAGAGATATTGTCAGAGCAACACGGAATCAACTTTTCTAGCTGGTTTGAAAGCCTTGGAATAACGGTTGCTTGGTTAGGTGGTAAAACAAAAGGTAAAGAGCGCGTAAGTACACTTGCAATGATTGCCTCAGGTGAAGCGCAAATGATTATCGGTACCCATGCGTTATTTCAAGATGAAGTAAAATTTAACAATCTTGTACTTATCATTATTGATGAACAACACCGCTTTGGAGTTCATCAACGTTTATCATTGCGTGAAAAAGGCCGTTTTGGTGATTGTTATCCACATCAGCTAGTAATGACAGCAACTCCTATACCACGTACGCTGGCGATGACTGCCTATGCAGACTTAGAAACCTCAGTGATTGACGAATTACCACCTGGGCGGACTCCTATCACTACAGTTGCGATTCCTGATACTCGTCGAGATGACATTATTAGTCGCGTAAAACTTGCCTGTAACGAACAAGGTCGACAGGTTTACTGGGTATGTACACTAATAGACGAGTCTGAAGTACTACAATGCCAAGCAGCGGAAGACAGTGCATTACAGCTAAAAGAAGCATTACCTGAGCTTGCTATTGGCTTAGTCCATGGGCGAATGAAAGCTACGGAAAAGCAAGCCATTATGAGCGACTTTAAAGCGGGTAAAATTCATGTACTTGTGGCAACAACCGTGATCGAAGTTGGGGTTGATGTGCCTAATGCGAGTTTGATTATTATCGAAAACCCTGAGCGCCTAGGTTTAGCACAGCTTCACCAACTACGTGGCCGCGTAGGCCGTGGAGCTACGGCATCTCACTGCGTGCTTTTATACCATGCACCGCTTTCACATACCGCACAGAAACGGTTAGGAGTACTGCGCGATAGTAACGACGGATTTGTTATCGCAGAACGTGATTTAGAAATACGCGGCCCAGGTGAAGTTCTTGGGACCAAACAAACCGGCTTAGCAGAATTTAAAATTGCAGACTTAACTAGAGATAAGCAAGCCTTAAATCAAGTTAGACCCATAGCACAACAGATGTTGAAGCAATATCCTCAGTATGTAGACCCTCTCATTCAACGCTGGTTAGGCAACAAGTCAAATTACGCACAAGCTTAGTAACTTATTCGCATAAAGCCACATATTAATTTTCCCAACTAGTTATTCCCTTATACCGTAACTTCATGCCCATAAACTTACACCTATGTTTTCACTCTCCTACAGACGTAAAAAAGCCCAACTCTTTCGAATCGGGCTTTCTTGTATTTGGAGTCGAGCGACAATGCCCTAGAATGTCGTAGTGTCCACAGCGATGGAAAGCCACATAAAAAATGGGATACTATCATTGTGTCGGGAGTCGCTTCGCTCGCCCAACCTACGCGATAGGTGCTGGGTGAATGTGCGCATTTTGCTTTCCTTCAAACAGCAAAAAAACCGTCACATTTCTGTAACGGGTTTCTCTTATTTGGAGCCTGGTAATGACCTACTTTCACATAACAAATGCTACACTATCATCGGCGCTGTTTCGTTTCACTACTGAGTTCGGCATGGGGTCAGGTGGGTCCAAAACGCTATTGTCACCAAGCAAATTTGGTGTAAGTTCGATTTAATCGAGCTTACTAAAATTTGGAATTCTGATAATAAAATGTCTTCAGTAATCTACTTTAGTTATATTAACTTCTTCGCTTGTTTCACTATCACATAAAACGCGTTTGGCGTTGTATGGTTAAGCCTCACGGGTAATTAGTACAAGTTAGCTTAATGGCTCACACCACTTCCACATCTTGCCTATCAACGTTGTAGTCTTCAACGGCCCTTCAGAGACTTTAAAAGTCTAGTGAGAACTCATCTCGAGGCCTGCTTCGCGCTTAGATGCTTTCAGCGCTTATCAGTTCCGAACGTAGCTACCGGGCAATGCCATTGGCATGACAACCCGAACACCAGCGGTTCGTTCACTCCGGTCCTCTCGTACTAGGAGCAACCCCTCTCAATTCTCAAACGCCCACGGCAGATAGGGACCGAACTGTCTCACGACGTTCTAAACCCAGCTCGCGTACCACTTTAAATGGCGAACAGCCATACCCTTGGGACCGACTTCAGCCCCAGGATGTGATGAGCCGACATCGAGGTGCCAAACACCGCCGTCGATATGAACTCTTGGGCGGTATCAGCCTGTTATCCCCGGAGTACCTTTTATCCGTTGAGCGATGGCCCTTCCATTCAGAACCACCGGATCACTATGACCTACTTTCGTACCTGCTCGACGTGTCTGTCTCGCAGTTAAGCTGGCTTCTACCATTACACTAACCGTACGATGTCCGACCGTACTTAGCCAACCTTCGTGCTCCTCCGTTACTCTTTGGGAGGAGACCGCCCCAGTCAAACTACCCACCAGGCACTGTCCGTAACCCCGATTCAGGGGCCAACGTTAGAACATCAAAACTACAAGGGTGGTATTTCAAGGACGACTCCACAAAAACTAGCGTCTCTGCTTCAAAGTCTCCCACCTATCCTACACATGTAGGTTCAATGTTCAGTGCCAAGCTGTAGTAAAGGTTCA
>NZ_VDEU01000003.1:0-41889 GCF_013393115.1 Pseudoalteromonas sp. Scap03
TTGCCTAAATACCAAACAGACTGTTGCAAATTTAACCTTGAAAGGTCAACAGACCCTAGTTATTTGAACCCAGATACAACTAATGTCTAATATTTAATAGTGCACTGCTGAGTAATCCTTGATGAAAAGCCAAAGGCAAGTAATATAAATTGGAGACTAATATGTCACAAAGTATCTATCCAGTTCCTGCACATATAAAAAACGCAGCGCTCGTCGATAATGAAAAATATAATACGATGTATAAACAGTCTATTGAAGACCCTGAAGGGTTTTGGGCTGAGCACGGTAAGCGTCTTGACTGGTTTACTCCATATTCAAAAGTAAAAAACACTTCATTTGATAAAGGCCATATCAATATTAAATGGTATGAAGATGGCTACCTTAATGCCTCTTATAACTGTATTGATCGTCATTTAAAAACAAAAGCAGATAAAGTAGCGTTAATTTGGGAAGGTGATGATCCTTCTCAAAGCGAAAATATTACCTATCAACAGCTACATGATGAAGTGGCAAAATTTGCTAATGGTTTAAAAAAATTAGGTGTTAAAAAAGGTGACCGTGTAGCCATTTACATGCCAATGAGCCCACAAGCGATATACGCAATGCAAGCTTGTGCCCGCATAGGTGCTATTCATTCAGTTATATTTGGTGGCTTTTCACCGTCTGCTATTGCGGATCGTATTAATGATTCGGGTGCTAAAGTGGTGATCACGTCAGATGAAGGCCGACGTGCAGGTAACTGTGTGCCGCTAAAAGCTAATGTAGATGAAGCCGTATTACAAGATTCTGTCACCACTGTTGAGCATGTAGTGGTGCATAAACTAACTTCAGGCGATGTTGATTGGCACGACCATGATATTTGGTGGCATGACTTAGTTGCAGATCAAACGCCAGAGTGCGAACCTGAACACATGAATGCTGAAGACCCGCTGTTTATTTTATATACCTCAGGTTCTACAGGTCAGCCTAAAGGTGTGGTACACACCACTGGTGGCTATTTAGTGTATTCATCTATGACTCACGAATACATTTTTGATTTAAAAGACGATGATATTTTTTGGTGTAGTGCTGATGTAGGCTGGATCACAGGTCACAGTTATATTGCATACGGGCCGCTCGTTAATGGGTGTACGCAAGTGGTATTTGAAGGCGTACCGACTTACCCAACAGCTGGTCGTATGGGTGAAGTGGTTGATAAACATAACGTAACGATTTTATACACAGCACCTACTGCCATTCGCGCATTGATGGCTAAAGGCGAAGAGCCGATTGCCAGCTCACATCGTGACAGCTTACGTATTTTAGGTTCTGTGGGTGAGCCAATCAACCCAGAAGCGTGGACTTGGTATTATGAAAAAATTGGTAAGTCGAATTGTCCTATTGTAGATACATGGTGGCAAACCGAAACTGGTGGCATCATGATTGCGCCATTACCAGGTGCAACCGATATGAAACCAGGCTCTGCAACCCGTCCATTCTTTGGCATTGCACCGGCGTTATTTGATGCTGAAGGCAATACATTAGAAGGTGCGGTTGACGGTAACCTTGTCATTTTAGATAGCTGGCCTTCGCAAGCGCGAACCGTGTATGGCGACCACGAGCGCTTTGAACAAACCTACTTTAGCGCTTACCCTGGTGTGTACTTTACCGGTGACGGTTGTCGTCGCGATGAAGACGGTGATTACTGGATCACAGGACGCGTTGATGATGTACTCAATGTATCAGGGCATCGTTTAGGTACTGCTGAAATTGAAAGTGCTTTAGTTGCTCATGAAGCTGTAGCTGAAGCGGCTGTAGTAGGTTACCCACACGATATTAAAGGCCAAGGTATTTACGTTTACATAACTCCTAACGAGGGTGTAACGGTGAGTGATGAGCTAACTAAAGAGATCCGTAATTGGGTTCGTAAAGAGCTAAGCCCAATAGCATCACCGGATATGATTCAGTGGTCGCCAGGTCTACCAAAAACACGTTCTGGTAAAATTATGCGTCGTATTTTACGTAAAATCGCGGCAAATGAACATCAACAGCTGGGCGATACTTCAACACTTGCGGATCCGTCTGTGGTTGATGAGTTAGTAGAAAATCGATTAAATCGTTAATTTCGCGTTAAAAGCTTGATTAGAAGTTGATTCTAAACGTAGTATATCGGCTGTTGTCTATTGGATAGCGGCCGAATTTTTGGGAGTGAACAATGAGTCAGTTTTTAATAGCGGACGATCATCCGTTATTTCGTGAAGCACTAAAAGGCGCTTTGAGTGCAAAGTTTGCGGGTTTAGAAGTTTTCGAATCAGCAGATTTTGACAGCACACTGCAGGTGTTAAGCGAACAAGAAGACCTTGATATATTACTACTAGATTTACACATGCCAGGTAACGGTGACTTATACGGCTTGATCCGTATACGTGAAGATTACCCAAGCTTACCTATTGCGGTGGTTTCGGGTAGTGAAGATGTAAATATTGTTTCGAAAGTTATGGGTTATGGCGCTATGGGGTTTATTCCTAAATCATCTTCATCTGATGATATTGCCAACGCAATTAACCAAATACTCGAAGGCGATACTTGGCTGCCAACTGAACTAAAAAGTAAAGTGGCTGAAATCGAAGGCGCAGATAGAGAAATTGCGGCACAAGTGGCATCACTTACTCCACAGCAATATCGCGTATTACAATACTTGCACGAAGGTTTACTGAATAAACAAATAGCCTACGAACTCCACATTTCAGAAGCCACAGTCAAAGCACACATTACTGCCATATTTAGAAAACTCGGTGTTTATAACCGTACCCAAGCTGTTTTAATTGCTGCAAAACTACAACTAGAACCGATAGAGCAAGCCCAAGCAGACTAAATTAGAGGCGAGAGCCTCTTTTTTGCAATCCAATCACAACAAACCCCTCAGTTATTACCATGACATAACAAGTCATTCATCTTTATTACATGACCTGCTCAGAAAATAATGCTAGGTTACGGGCATTTTGTAATTAAGAGAGCATGGTATGTCAGACTCAATAGACTCACCACACACATCCCAAGATGAAAATCAGGTCGCAAAGGGCGGCTGGTTTAATCGATTTTTAGCCACGGTAGAATTTTTAGGGAACATGCTTCCCCATCCAATTACCTTATTCGCGATGTTTTGTATTGCCATTATTTTATTTAGTGGCGTTGCCGATTGGTTTGGACTAAGTGCTATCGATCCTCGCCCTGAGGGCTCTGCCGGGCGCGATCCCGATGGTGTAATTGAAGTGGTTAGCCTACTCAGTGCTGAGGGCTTACAGCGTATTGTAACGGGCTTGGTGACCAACTTTACCAGCTTTGCGCCACTGGGTACGGTGCTAGTAGCGCTATTAGGTGTGAGTGTTGCAGAGCATTCAGGACTATTGTCTGCAGCAATGCGTGGCATGGTTATGGGGGCATCTAAACGTTTAGTAACCTTCATGGTGGTATTCGCTGCTATTTTATCAAACACAGCATCTGAGCTGGGTTATGTAGTATTGATCCCCCTAGCGGCAATGATATTTCATAGTTTAGGTCGTCATCCGCTTGCAGGTCTTGCTGCCGCGTTTGCTGGTGTATCGGGTGGCTATAGCGCTAACTTATTACTGGGTACTATCGATCCGTTATTAGCGGGTATTACGACGCCTGCAGCACAAATGATTGACCCAACTTACCAAGTAGGCGCTGAAGCAAACTGGTATTTTATGATGATTTCAGTGTTGCTAATTGCTGTATTGGGTACGCTTGTTACTGAGAAAATTGTTGAGCCACGTTTAGGCAAATATAACCCAGATGAAGCCAGCGAAGATTTAGCTCAAAATAATATTGCCGGTTTAACTGACAAAGAAAAATCAGGTTTAAAATGGGCTGGAGTTTCATTACTTGTTGTTTCGTTGTTACTCGCTTGGACGATTGTTCCAGCAGACGGTATTTTACGTAACCCTGAAACAGGTCTAGTTGCTCACTCGCCGTTTTTAAAAGGGATTGTTGTTTTTATTTTTGTCACCTTTGGTATTCCGGGTTTTGTGTATGGTCGCGTGGTTGGCACCATGAAAAATGATAAAGACGTGATCAATGCCATGAGCAAAAGTATGAGCTCTATGGGCATGTACATTGTATTGGTGTTTTTTGCTGCACAGTTTGTGGCATTTTTTAAATGGACTAACTTAGGCACAATTTTAGCGATTAATGGTGCCGCATTACTACAGGCACTTAGCTTAACTGGGCCGGAAGTATTTGTACTGTTTATTTTAATGTGTGCTTTAGTTAACTTAACTTTAGGCTCATCGTCAGCGCAGTGGGCAGTAACAGCACCTATTTTTGTTCCTATGCTAATGCTTATAGGTTATGCACCCGAGACAATTCAAGCGGCTTATCGTATTGGTGATTCAGTAACTAACTTAATTACCCCGATGATGAGTTACTTTGGTTTAATCCTTGCGGTTGCCACTAAATACAAAAAAGACATGGGAATAGGTACTTTGGTAGCCACTATGTTGCCATACAGCTTAATCTTCTTTGTTGGCTGGGTGGTACTGTTTTACTTATGGGTATTTGTTTTAGGTATGCCAGTAGGCCCTGGGGCACCAACGTATTACACACCCTAATTAAGTAAGGTTCAATATTTACTTATAAAAATGCCAGCTTAGTCGCTGGCATTTTTAATTTTGATATAAAACTAATTATGAAAACACAACGGTTTTATTGCCATTAATAAACAGCTTATGTTCTGATGCCAGTTGCAGTGCTTTACAGAACACCGTTTTCTCTACATCTTTACCCATTTTAGCCATCATCTCAGCTGTATTCGCATGGGTCACACTCGACACGTCTTGTAAAATAATAGGGCCTTCGTCTAGCTCATTATTAACAAAGTGAGCTGTGGCACCAATAATTTTCACACCACGTTCAAATGCCTGGTGATACGGCTTTGCACCAATAAAAGCAGGTAAAAATGAGTGATGAATATTAATGATTTTACCCTCAAAACGACCCACAAATTCAGGGCTCAAAATACGCATGTATTTAGCTAGGCCAATAATGTCAGGGTTATAGCTGGCAATTAAGTCACCGACTTTTTCGTCATGCTGACTGCGCGTAAGTCCTTCATGAGAAACCACATGAAAAGGAACATCAAACCCTTTCACTAGAGGCTCTAGAGTAGGGTAGTTGGCGATAACGGCGAGTATCTCAATGTTTAAGGCTTGCTCAAATTGCTTAAGTAACATGCCGCCCAAACAATGAGCTTCTTTTGTGGCTAACAGTACCACTTTGGTTTTTTCTTCACCGTGCAGTGCCACTTTTGCGCCAGCTGGTAATACGCCGCGCAGTTGTGACAAAAACTCAGCATGTGGTTCGCCAGTAAGCTCTGTGCGCATAAAAAAGCGCTGTGCATCTTTATCAACAAATTCATTATTACGAATAATATTTAAATCATGCTCATTACACAGTCCGGTAATTTTGGCGATTAAGCCTATATCGTCTGCGCATTGGGTGGTTAGTATATAACTCATTTTCCTCATTCTTACCCAGTGGTTAGTTGTTTCATTATTTGCGTTTTAACTCAGAAAGCAAGACCTTTGTTTGATACCCAATGTTTAATTTATATTAAAGCTAAAATAGCGTTATTCAGGTTAATTTAGCTTTAAGTAAATTTAATAAAATGTGTACTAGTAGGGTTTGTAATAATGAGATAAATCAGTTGTTTATTACTAGCTGTATACTATTGTCTAATTATAAAGTGGCTTTTAATATGTTTTACTAACATACGAGCATATTAAATTGCGAAACAACGCTACTTGTGCTTAATTTGTATACAATCGTGGTGTTGTTGTCAGTAATATAAACAATGGAAACGTAGTTGTTAAGCTACCGAAAAATAAAAGCTTAATGGCTAATAATGTTAATTGGAGAAATAATGGGTAATTTAAGCTTAAAAAACAAATTGCTACTGTTGGCTGTTTTACCATTGATTGTATTACTAATCAGTTTTATGGCAGGTTCTTATTATTTAGAGATGCAAAATCAACAGCAAAACTTTAATGAGTTTAAAACTAAATTAATTGCTGATAAACAAACTTTGCTAAGAACAGAAATAGAAATCGGCTCTAAAGTAGTGCAATACCAATTAGCACAAGGAAATGAGCAAGACGCTAAAGATGCGTTGAGAGATTTAACCTTTGGTGAAGATGGTTACTACTTTATTTATGATACCAATGGTATTAGTGTTTTTCATGCCTTATTGGGTGATGCAATAGAAGGTCAAAATAAAATAGGCATGACCGACCCAAACGGTAAAAAAATAGTGGTTGGCTTACTTGAGCAAGCGCGTAAAGGCGGTGGCTCGTTCACCTATCATTTTCAAAAGCCCAACACCACCGGCTTAGTCGAAAAAATTGGTTATGCAGCCATGATCCCAGGTACTAATTGGATGATAGGTACTGGCACATATATGGATGATATTGAAGCCGAACTGGTAAAGTATCAAGCAACCATGGAGCGCCATTTAAGCGAAAAAATGACCACTTTGGTTTTAATATCACTTCTGCTTCTTGGTTTAGCTGCCGCAGGTGCGTTGTACGCTTCTAACAATATGCTAAAACCAATTAAACGTATGGTGCAAAGCTTAGATGATATTGCCAAAGGGGAGGGAGATTTAACCCGACGCCTAGAAATAGATACCCATGATGAAATTGGTCAGTTAGGTGAATCTTTCAATGTATTTGTGAGCAAGCTACACAGCATTATTGCCGGTGTGGTTGATGTAACAAGTGACGTTAAAACAGCCTCTTCAGATATTAATACACAAACATTACTCATAGAAGACAAACTATTAAAGCATAATCATGAAACCGATTTAGTGGCAACAGCGATTACTGAAATGTCGGCAACATCCCATGAAGTTGCGCAAAATACCACACAAGTTGCAGTGTCAACGCAGGCGGCAACAAAAGAAGTGGCTAACGCGCAAGATTGTGTGGATGTTTCACTGAGCGAAGTATCAAACTTAATGGGCGAAATTAATCAAGCAGCAGAGCAGGTTAACTCGTTAAGTGAGCAATCTAAAAAAATTAACAGCGTATTGAGTGTAATTGGTGGTATTGCTGAACAAACAAACTTATTAGCATTAAATGCGGCAATTGAAGCGGCACGCGCAGGTGAGCAAGGTCGTGGGTTTGCGGTGGTAGCTGATGAAGTTAGAAGCTTAGCAAGCAGAACCCAAGACAGCACATTAGAAATTAACGAAATGCTAAGCGAGTTACATAATTTAGTGACGGCAGCAGTTGATGCTATGCATGCGAGTCAACAAAGCTGTAATCGTTCAGTTGAGTCTTCGCGCGCTATATCAGAAAGCTTAGGTGCGGTGACTACATCGGTAACAACAATTAATGATATGAGTACGCAAATTGCTACAGCAGCAACAGAGCAAAGCAGTGTAACAGAAGAAATTAACCGCAATGTGTATGCGATTCAAGAAATAGTTAATGAGTTAACACAGTCGAGTAAAACGACTTCGTCAGTAAGTAAGCACCTAGCTGGGCGAGGTGAAAACTTGGGTGACCTAGTAGGACAATTTAAAATATAGCGCGATTTAAAATACTAACTACACTAAGCCGTAACATTATTTGTTACGGCTTTTTTATTGGTTAGCGTTGAGTGGGTGATAGCAGCTATAAATATCTAACGACACAGAGATTTTTTAATATTTTTGGTCGTGTCTAATGTACACTATTAGCTATTCTTATTAATAAGTGCTTACTTATTACAGTAAATTTATAGTGAAAGACTATTTTAGGGTTTTAAAATGATAGAGTATCCGGTTGATCAGTTACCACAACTCATAAACGACTTATTGCAGTGTGATACCACAGAGCGTAAAAATAAATTACTGATAGATGCTCAACAAACCTTATCAACCGAACACTTATCTTTATTATTTGAAGCTATTCCTAAAGAGCAGCGCCTTGAAATTTGGCATTTATTAGATGAAGACACACAACACGAAATTTTTGTTAACTTAAGTGAAGATAGCTGTTTATGGTTACTGCAAACCCTAGATGACAGTGACGGTTTTAAATTATTAGACGAAGTTAACGTTGAAGAGCTGCTTGAATTAGAGGAAGTGATCCCGCAGCGCTTTACTGATTATGCAAAAAAACAGCTTGATGAAGCGCAAACTAAACAATACGAACTGGCGCAACAATATACGCCTGAGCAACTAGGTCACTGGATTGGTTTTGACTTTTTAAAGGTGTCAGACAAGCTCACTGCGGGTGGCGCTAAAAAGCTGCTACATAAAGGGTTACCGCAGTACAGCGAAGTGATTTATTTAGTGAGCCGCAAAGGCAGCTTAATTGGTGAAGTAGCAGTTAACGACCTAATAAAAGCGCATGATAATCAAAGCTTAGTCACCTTAACTAATCATGATTTTACCTCATTGCACGCAGACCACGATTTATATGAAGCCGCCGAGGTGGTTATTCACAGCGAGCAAATGGCCATGCCCGTGGTTAATGCCGAAAACAAACTAATAGGGCGTTTAACCATCGCATCAGCTTACGAGTTACGTCAAGAAATTGCTGACGAAGCCACAGCAAAAGCGGGTGGTTTACGTGAAGACGAAGACCTATTTGCCAGTGTTCGCAAAAGTGCTAAAAACCGTGGTATTTGGTTAGGTATCAACTTAGCAACCGCATTTTTAGCCTCATGGTTTATAGGCTTATTTGGCGCCACTATAGAACAAGTGGTGGCACTTGCGGTATTAATGCCTGTTGTGGCATCAATGGGCGGAATAGCCGGTAGTCAAACCTTAACAGTTATAGTGCGCGGTCTTGCGCTTGGTCAGGTTACCGACTCAAACCGTAACGCTCTACTTAAAAAAGAGCTGCGTGTAGGGGCGGTAAATGGCTTGGTATGGGCTTTAGTGATTGGTTTGCTAACGTATCTATGGTTTAGCGATATTATGCTTAGTATAACCATTACCGTGGCAATACTGCTTAATTTAGTGGCCGCGTCGTTGGCGGGCGTAGTGATCCCGTCTATTTTAGATAAAATGAAAATTGACCCTGCATTATCAGGCTCAGTTATTTTAACCACAGTGACTGATATTGTCGGCTTTGTGACCTTTTTAGGGTTAGGTAGTTTGTTATTACTCTAATTTTTAAGCTAAACGCCACCCCCATGAAGTGGCGTTTAATATATATAGCGTCATGAAAAGGCCTTTAATTTAAGCTTTAAACAATCGTACTTATTTTGTTTCTACCTTCTGTTTTTGCTCGATATAAAGCCGTGTCTGCGGCATACAATAGCGCCTCGTAGGTGCGGTACTGGTTATTATTTTCACTGGCAATTCCTTGGCTTACCGTAATTTTAACCTCTGGTGGCAAACCTATGTCGGTAAAGCTCATTTGTGCAATTTGTTGTTGTATATGGTTGGCCACAACCGTGGCGGTTTTTATATCGCAACGGGGTAAAATAATCGCAAACTCTTCACCGCCATACCTAGCAGCTAAACACTCTCTAGATGGAATGCACTGCAATAGCATTTTTGCTATTTTCTGTAAGCATTTATCGCCTTTAATATGCCCATAGGTATCGTTGAATTTTTTAAAGTGGTCAACATCAATTAATATACTGGTTAAAGGTTGTTGGCTTTGAATACTCTCTTGCCAGTATTTTTTTAACGACTCATCTAAAGCTAAACGGTTAGCAAGCCCAGTTAAATGATCGGTTGAGGCCTGTATTTTTAAACGGTTATACATGGCTTTATGAGTACTAAGATCGTGAAGTATACACACGTACAACTTTTGCGCCGATGCGAGACTTTTTGGCATGCTTGATATTGATAAGTCAGCTTCAATCACATCGCCATTGGCTTTGTTTATAGCAACTTCATTTGGGCCAATGCTAAGGGGAGTGTCCTTAATACCAATCCAATTTAATAAGGTCTGTTTATATTTATCAAGGTCTGCACCGTGTAAAAACGACAGTAAATTTTCGCCTATCAGCGACTGCTGAGAGTAACCTAATAGCTGTGCTGCCTTTGGGTTGGCAAACTCAAAACCACCCTGCTCATTCAGTACAAAAATACCTTCGGCGGTGCCATTAAATAATTCAACTAATGCACCAAACTGGGCATGCGAAAAAGGGGATAATAAAGCGCTATCGAAGGGCAATGCTTTACCGTTATTAGTTGCTGCA
Source organism: Pseudoalteromonas sp. Scap03 (assembly GCF_013393115.1). GTDB lineage: Bacteria > Pseudomonadota > Gammaproteobacteria > Enterobacterales > Alteromonadaceae > Pseudoalteromonas. The sequence continues at coordinate 10,204 of NZ_VDEU01000003.1, forward strand.
GTCTCTTTATTGTTAATTTGTTTCGACACGTTTTAGCCTTAGCATGGTACAGACGTTTTTGATGTCTACAAATTTACTTAAAAAAGTGCAATTAAACCTTTCGGTAATCTTCTGTTTTTAACTGTTTGATATTTAATGGTAAAAATCATGCTTGCACAGGTTTTAAGTAACCTGTGAAGGTGAAAATTAGTTACTCAGCAATTCAAAGTTGTGGTTTTTATTATAGATTAGTAATAAGGGATGATTATTAATAATGCTGCTTGGTATGTGTTAGCGTTAAGGTGTTTGGCTTATAAAAATTGCACAGGAATAAATCAGCCCTGTGCAATTTAGAAAATAAGAATAATTTTTTAATTAAACTACGTCTTCATTTTTAATTTGAGGATCGGCGCTTAAGCCTAGCTCACGCAAGTCAAAGCTTGCTTGTTTTATTGTCGGTTCTTGCGTTAATTGTTGTACTAGCTGCTGAATATTATTAGTGGTTGTGGTTACAACAACAATATCGCCTACGCGGTGTTTTAGCTGTAAGTTATAACGGCTTGCCAGTTGGCTAAAGTTGGCTTGGGTTGTTAATTGCAATAACACTTCGCCGGTCAGCTTTAGGCTATTACCGCTTTGGCTATCAGTTATACTATCCCCAAGCTGTAAGCTATTTGCGTTATTGGTTTGGCTCGTTAAGCTGGCGATAATTGCAGCGCCTGGCTTTACAGCAGTGTTTTTAGTTTGTGCTTGCGCTAATGAAAGAGTACTTACAATAAAAGTGAGTACTAACATAACAATCGTTGTTTTCATAAAAATTCCTTTATTAGTGGCCGTAAAAACGCAAAGACCAAGATAGCAGCGTGCCATCTACATTATTATTAGTGTCGTTCATGCTGAGTAAGCCTGCTTGCTCATTGTAAACTAGGGTTTGGCTAGTGCCATTGTCGGTATCAATTAAGCGAATTTGCCATTGCCCTGCCGCCGATTCGCCATAAAAATGTTGGCTCAACAATAGGGCATTTTGTACGGGGGTGCCGGTGGCATTTATTAATCCTGTGCGTGGGCTTAATAGCACACTGCGAGTACCTGATGGTGAAATAAGCTCAACGGCTAGGTCACGCATACGGGTATGATCAATCGATAGCTTTAACTGCACAGCTTCAATGGTTAGATTGTCAGTGATGGCTAGCGTATCTTGCACACCATTTACGTTAGCATCGGGTATTGTTAGCTCTGTGTTAGCGGTATGCCAATCAGATACCTGTAATGTGGGTAATAACGCAGTAGTTTGTTGAGCCATTGCAACAGCAGCGTCAACATCAATTGCGCCTAAGCCATAAAAGGGATGAACGTTGTATCCTGCCGCATTTTGTTGCCAACCAGGAATGGCGTTGTAGCTGACTGCATCACCATTTGCATCTGTAAAATTAATATCAACACCGGCATTGCTGCCATCGAGTTTACGTGCTGTTGTGGCGAGGATATGCTTAATGGTTCTGGCATCAAGTTGCGGGTTAGCCGACATAACAAGCGCTATTGCACCCGATGTATTGGCAGCTGCTGCAGAAGTGCCATACATGGCAGCGGTGGCATCGCAGTGGCTATCTAACCCGGTGTTTTGCAGGGGGATGTCTATTGTGCTGTTAATGGTATTAAAACCGGCAGCGCAGCCACTCATATCTGTGGTAACAATACCTGCTTGGCTTTGAGCGTTTTCACCACCGGGTGCGGTTAAAAATACATTAGCGCCAACAGAAGAGTACGATGCTAATTTACCGTTTGCGTTGTAGGCCGACACCAGCATATTCCAAAAACTAGCGTTATCGGTACTTAAATTAGCGTTATGAAATGGCAAGCCCGCGTTATTAAATGGTTGTTGCTGCTCATACGCAAATACTTGAAATGGCGTATCGCCAAAAAAAGTAGTGTATTGATAAAACGCGTTACCCGCTGACTTTACAAATAATGCACCTAAGCCGTTGTTACTGTTTAAGCTTACTTGCTGCATTACGCGCTCTTTTAATTGCAGGCTAAGAGTATGCTCTTCTGCATCAACGTTTTTAAATAATGCCGGCTTACTGCTGTAGCTTTGATTGTAAACGCGAGAGTTTGCAGAGCCCGTTAATGGCATACCATGCGATTGTAGCCAGCTACTCATTGTTTGCGCATCAAGATAATTAAACCCAACAAGGTCTGCATTAGGTGCAACACCACGACCGCCAATATTATTATTTTCTTGTGCGGCGATAATGCCAGCCACTGCTGTACCATGACCTGTGTTATCGGTTGGGGTAGCAGTGCCGGTTAACAAATTAAGTGAGCCTGTAATGGCATTATTAACTAAATCAGGGTGACTTAGTTCTATGCCGCTGTCTATTACGGTAACGGTAACGCCATCCCCTTTAATACCTTGCATATCGGTATTGAGTAAATTTAAATCTTCGCCCGTAACCGTGTTTGTAGTAAGACCATTGTGGCCGCTGTTATTTAAATGCCATTGGTAAGGTGTAAGAGGGTCGCTATTGGTTAAGTGATCCGCAGCGAGGCAGCTAAATGCACCAAGTAGGCAGCAACTTAGCAGGGTTTTTTTAATATACATAAATAATACAATCCTTATTTTTATGTTTTTGATATATAAATCAAATTGTTATTAGATTGTTTCGTATATTAAATTATTAAGCAATTGAAAGTTGAGGTTTTTATTATAGATTAGCAATAAAGGATGGTTATTAATAATGCTGCTTGGTATGTGTTAGCGTTAAAGTGTTTGGCTTATAAAAATTGCACAGGAATAAATCAGTCCTGTGCAATTTAGAAATTAATTGTTGTTAGTTATCTTTCTTTTTCATTTATAATTTGAGGATCGGTACTTTTATAGGCTTTGCCATTGCACTCAACATTAAATACTAAACAGGCGGTGCCTGGATTTTCACCGGTATCGATAATAGTAATGGTGCGGCCGTTATCGCTTACTTTAAAGCTAAAGTCTTGAGCGCAAGGTGTTTCTTTATTAACATCGGTGATAGTGGCGCCAGTGAATAAAAAACCTTTAGCAAGCGTGGCTTCATCTAAACTGTAAATGCCTGCGGTTTCTGTTCTTACAACTCCGCCGCCAGTCACTTCATTGCCATTTATAGAGTATGTAAAGTTAGCTTCGCCGTCATTGTCTAGTACAATGTTAACTTCAAAGTGAATTTGCTCTTGAGTATTATTCATATTATTTCCTTTGTATTCATGATTATAGTTGAAAGTTGTTGATGCCCAGTTTAACTAGGCGTGCTTTTATCTCGTGGATTTCGTTTGCTCGGTTCAAGCAGGTGTAAGCCTGTATCTTTGGATAAGTTATGAGAACGCTTTGGTTTGTATTTACTGTTTTAGCAATTTCTTGTAGTGCACTTAAGCAAAATTGATCTTTTTGTGTGCTCGTAGCAGCTAACTTAGCTTTCAGCAGGTTTATTCGTATGAGTACTAAATTATCACCAATCTTTGCCTGTTTAGCTATCAACTGTTGATAGCTCTCGTGACTTTCAAGCGTAGTTAATAATTTTTGGGCTTTGTGTAGTAAATTTCTATCTATAAAATATTGAATCAAACCAATTTTTATACTAATGACCCTGATATTATTAAGGCTTTGTGACTTTAAGAATGTGATAATTTCTTCTATCCTTGGATCAATATTTTTGTCGTTAGATAACATCAATAATTGCGCTAAAGAGCGGTAATACATAAGCTGAAGTTTATTGTCTTTGGAATCTTGTTTTAGTGCATTGCTTATCATTTTGTTAGCAAAAAGCGCTTTTTGGTAAGCTATTCGTTTATCGGCTAAATAGCTCAATAAATAACTTTGTTGCATATGTATATTTGCTGACATATAAAAAAGGCTTGCATCGTTTGGATAGTTAACAGTCATATCTTTTACCACTGTTAGTGCATTTTCTAACATATTTACCGTTGTACTAAAGCCACCTAACTTTTCTTCTGTTTTTGCCAGCCAGCTGATGGTATCGGCTTTATCACGCAATAAGTTTTTGTTGTTAGGTTTGAGCTCAAGGGCTTTGTTTTTAAGGGCCAGCGATTTTGTAAAGCGCTGTTTTGCAGCAATGTAGTCAGATTTCTCTATGTATAAAGACCCCAGCGAATTATGCGAATACGATAGCTCCATAATCGAGTTAAAATCATTCGGTGCTAATGAATACATGGTTTCGCTATAAGTATGATATTTTTTTAAGAGCGGTTCAGCAGCGGCGTAATCACTTTTATCATAATGAAGCTGACCGAGCCAAAAGGCATTGGCACCGGCAAGCGTTAGTAGCTCTAAATTATTAGGCTGTATTTTTAAGAGTGCTTCAAGGCGAATGCGGGCGTTTTCAAAGGCAGTGAAGGCCTCAATGGTTTTACCGCGGGAATAGGCCACTTCTCCCATGGCTTCCAGAGTTTGCGCGTACTGAAAGCGACTTTTAAACTCGCCTTGTTGACTGCTAAAGTTAAATAGTGAGCTTGGCTCATCAACTTGATTGGTAAAATACTCAAGTGCTTTATTACTAATGCCATCAAGTAGGTCCATACGCTTTACGCTGCGTAATTTATCGGCAAAATCACCTACCATAAACCCTAGTAAGCTTTCGGCCTCTTGGCGTTTTTGCTGTGCAAGTTGCTGCGCTTGAAAGCTGGTAACACTCATAAATAGGGCAACACAGGTAAGTAAACAAAGCAGAGCGACGGTGCCGCGTTTTATAGTTGTTTTTGTTTTACTGTGTTTAAGAGAGCTGGTTATAAGCGCGCGTTCGTCATCGTCTAGTTTAAATATGTTGTCGTTTAATAAGGTAACGGCCTCTTGCAATGGTTTACCCGGCGCTAACAGATAGGCGTTACTTTTGTGCTCATTAAGCCATTGTTGCGTGTGGTGGTGTAAGCGGCTTTTTATAGCAAGGGCATCTTTATGGTCATTAATCCACTGTTTGGCACGTGGCCATTGGCGTAATAATGCCTCGTGGGCAAGGCTAAAGTAGGCTTCTTGGTTTTGTAAATGCGATACAAATAAGCGGCTATCGACCATAGCTTGAACCAGTTCTTTTTGGCTGGTGTTGGTTAATGCTTGCAAGCGGGCTGCGCGGCTCGTAATGGTTTTACCATCTGGGTTTAGCGTTACTAATTGCGATAACACGCTTTTTAGTTGCTGTTGTTGCGCTTGAGAAAGCCCTATAAATACTTCTTCGGCTTTTTTACCAATGGCACCCTCAATACCGCCGAGTTTTTCATACACACTGTGCAATAACTCATTATTATCACTGCGCTGTAAATACAGCTCTTGCAGTGTGTATTGCAGCATGGGCAGTGCATCTGGATTATTGGCGGTATCGGCGCAAAGTATTTCATCCAGCGGGGTTTTAGTGTGTGGGTCTTGCGAAAACGTTAAATTAGCGGTTAACGCTGGCAAGCGAATAATTTGTTGTAGTTCATGGCGATTTGGCGGGGTTAAATCGTAATGCGCGCCATGAGCCTTGCCCACCATAAGACTTGGTTGCTCAACCACTAAAGGGTAAAAATCGTTACGACAGGCACTAAATACAATCACCGCTTTAGAGGTCGCTAAACGCTCAATAACAGATAAAAAATGACTTCGGGTGTCGTTACTAAATAGCGGTGAGGAAAGTAGCACTTCTAAGCGGTCTATAAACAAAAACAATTGCGGCATTTTTGCTGCTGTTTGGGTATTTGCAATTGTATTTTTTAAGCCGCTAATAACATTGTCTATGTCATGTTCTAGCTGCTGCGCCAGCGTTTGTGCGCTTAACCCTGTAAATACTGGAATGTCGTTAATATCCCAATCGAGCATGGCTGAGGCGAGATCTAAATACAGCCTATTTTGAGCTACATCTGCAAAGTCGAGTTGGGTGTACGACATTACTCTAATGCCGTTATAGCCTCGCTCGTCGAGTAGCTTTGGCAATATACCCGCATTAACTAATGATGATTTACCCGAGCCACTAGGGCCAAGGATTAAACAAAATGCGCGCTGCAATGTTACTTGGTTTGATACGCTCTCTAATAACCTGCTGATGGCGTGATTACGACCAAAAAATAAGTGGGTATCGGTTGGGTTATATGCACTCAAACCTAAAAAAGGAGAGCCGCCTTGCCATGTGTTAACTTGGCTGGGGAGATCATCAGCTAATGGAAACTCAACCGTTGCAATAACTCTATAACCACGTTTACGTATGGTTTCTATGTATTGCGGCGCGCTTGCCTTATCACCTAGAGCTTTTCGTAACTGAGTGATAGTTTTATGCAGAGGGTTATCGCCGGTTTCTGTGTTTGCCCAGCAGTGAGTTAATAACGCGTCGCTACTGACAATCTCTGCTTGGTTTTGACACAAGTACAGCAACACATCCATGGCTTTGGGTTCTAGCTGTTTTTGTTCTTCAGCGCGTTGAATGGTGTTACTGGCAGGGGTGATTTGCCATTCACCTAAATAAAAGGGCGGTTGATGCATAATTGGCTCATTTTTATAGTTATAAGTGCATTTAGCTTTTTGCTTTAGTTACATTAGTAGTGCTAGTTATTTTTATTAAGTGTAACAATGCGCTGTGGAAACGGAATTTCTATATTGGCATTGTTAATTGCTTTATATACGCTGGCATTAATAGCGAGCTTAGTTTCAATAATTTTAGTGGTAGGAACCCAGTATCGATAGCTAATAGTTACGCCGCTATCAGCAAAGCGTTCTATGCCAACTTGTGCATTGGGTTGTTTAGCAACCAGTTCGTTATTAGCTAATGCGTTTTCAATTAGGTTAATCGCGGTATCACTACAGGCACTGTAGGCTATGTCTATTTCACCTTTTACTAAGGAGTAGCTAAATGAGTTATGCAGAATTTCGCCAACAATATGTTTGTTGGGAATGGTTATTTCTACTTTTTCTTCATTAATTAATACGGTGTGACCCAGCTCAATGAGTTTTACTTGGCCGCTAACGCCTTTTATTTCTATGGTATCGCCCACCACAAATGGCCGCGTGGCAATAATTGCAAGCCCGGCGCCATAATTAGAAAGCATGCCTTGTAATGCTAAGCCAGCACCTAAAGAAGCGGCACCTATTGCAGCAACAAACGGGGTAACACTAATGCCAATTTTACCAAGCGCAATTATGATCACCATAATGATCAGTAATACTTTAACGACATTACTAACAAAGTTAGTTAAGGTGATATCGACGTTATGTCGCGTCATCAAATTGGCAACACCTGCAGCGAGCTTTTTCGCTACCCATAGGCCAACCAATAGAATAAAAATAGCGCCGACAATTTGCATACTGTAGGTAACTAAATATTCAGTAAGTAGGGCGTAGTACTTTTCAAATTGCTGAATTTCAGAACTGATCATGTCGACTCTATTTTAGCGATAGTGTTTTATCTGCTTATCATAACAAAGTGTTAACTAAAATTGGATACATTATTGGCACAATTACAGCAGTTAATAACGCACTCAATGCCATAGCCACCGATGAAAACGCCCCTATTTTTGGATGCTCGGCAATTGCAGCCGCGGTGCCTATAGCATGACACGCGGTACCGATTGCGATTCCTTGTGCCTCAAAGTTAAATATTTTAATTAGTTTTAATAATAAAATGCCAAATAAAGCGCCGAGTAAACCAATAAAAATTACCATGGCAGCGGCTAGCGAGCTGATCCCGCCAAGTGAATCGGTGACAAGTAATGCAATAGGTGTTGTAACGCTAAGTGCCGCAACTGATGCGCTCAGTTGCGAGGGGGCAGCAAATAAAACGCTTAATACAAAAGCTACCAGAGTGGCGTTAATAATACCAATACTGCAGGCAACTAAAATAAGTAAAAAGTTTTTACGTACGTGCATAAATTGTTGATATAGCGGCAAGGCCAAAGCGACTATGGCCGGCTCCAATAACCACGTTAACAACCGACTATGCGATGCAAATTGTGAATAGGGTAATTTAAGGTTAACGAGTAGTAAGGCAATAATGCCGATGCTTAAAAAAACGGGGTTGGTTAATGACTTTAAAATACTCTGATTGATTTTAAGATTAACAGCCCTTAGTGCAATAAAAAGGATAATAATAAATGGAATGGTTAACCAGCCAAGGCTAAAAATGGTGCTACTGAAATCAGTCATTATTAGTTTTACCTTTAAAGTAACTTACTAGGCTCGCCACTAAAATTAAACTACTCAAGGGGACTAATAAAATAACTGCAGTTAAGAAAGGCCAATGGGTTTTTATAAGTGCTAAGTGTTCAATAAAACCAACGCCTGCAGGAATAAAGAAAATAGGCATTACATTTAAAATAGGTGTGGCACACGGGGTAAGTTGCTGCTCTTTAACAATACCTGATAAAAGTAAAACCAGTAAAATAACCATTGCTAACAGTGGCGCAGGAAAACTGGCATCAATAAAGTGCATAATGAGTTTGCCCACTGCCAAGCAAAGCAAAATGATAGCGCTACTTAAAAAGTATTTCATGGCGATGACTCAATAAAATAGAGGATTATCACTTTAACAAATAACGCTGTTTTGTGCATTGTGCCTTAGTATTACCAGCGTTTGGCGTTTGCAAACTCAATATCAGTTTTACCTTTTGCTTTAGCGATGGCTTTTTTAGTATTAGGGTTGATTAATAAGCGAATTTGACTCCATGTTTCTTTGGCGAGTATTTTTCGAGCTGGGGCTTTATAGCTTTGTTGAGTTACACGTTTTATTGCTGCTAATGTGTCAGGTGAACGTGCTTGTAATGTATCAAGCATTTCTTTAGTTGCTTTATCGGTATCGTCGGTTGTTTTTGTTACTAAACCGAGTTCAAAAGCATGTTGAGCACTAATGGGGTCAGCATGACTTGCTAGCCAAAGTGCTTGGTCGCGTTTTACTAAGCCTGCAAGCATAACATTAGCGCCCATGTCGGGGCATAACCCCCAGCGCGCTTCCATAATGGCGAGCTTGGCATCGTGATGAACAATTCGGTAATCAGCTCCAAGCGCTATTTGCAGGCCACCACCAAGACAGTTTCCGTTAATTTTAGCAATTACAGGCACACTCAATGATTGCCAGCCCAGTACAACTTTTTGCGCTAGGTTTTGATTACCAGGAAGCCATTTGAATAGGAGCTTTATGATATTGAATGGCGAGGCCATGACCGCGTTAATATCGAGCCCTGCACAAAAGTGTTCGCCCTCACCGGTTAATACAACTGCACGAATACTGGCGTCTTTTTTTATATTTTTAATCACTTTGTTAAGCTCAACAAACATAGCAAAGCTTAAGGCATTTTGTTTTTCTACGCGATGTAATGTGACGGTAGCGATACCCTGTTTTTTTTCTAATTTTATCATTGTTCACTCCTCTGACCTGTTGTTTGAGCTTATGTTTTTATTGATGTTAAGTAAAGTGGGTGAAGGTGAATAAAAACAAACTGAATTTTTTAATACACGTGGGGCTAGCTATCTTTGATGGCTATTTAATCTTCCAAGGTCAACAGACCCGTGTGCTAACCAATTTAATAATATCTATAAGTATTAGGAATAAATAAAAAAGTCAGTAATTAACGTGTTTTTTTTATCAAAACCCTAGCAACTTTTGATATTATGATTGCCACTTAAAAGCTCAGAGGTTAACCATTCATGTCAGGTCCACGTTTATTTACGGTAGAAGAAGCAACTCATCAAGCTTATGATATTTTTTTAGAGCTGGCTCCCAATAATTTAAGCGACAAAGATGTTGAAGAATTTAACCTACACCGTGAAGAACTAGGCTTTATTGAAGAAGATGAGCCCGATGAACAGTGGCAAGACTTTGTTGCCCTAGAAATTGAACCTGAGCATTTTATTCAAGTATTAGTGGGCCTTGAGTTTGATAACGAAGACGTACTATTTGCGAAAATTCTAATTAGCCGTGATAAAGACGCGCCTTTTTGTCATATTTTGTGGAAAGAAAGTGAATAACCACCTCTCTGCTTTTTTGTTATTGCCATTTGCAAGAGAACGTATTTTGCGATGCTTCTTTGTATTACTGCTTTTATTATTTAGCTGCTTTAGCTGGGCCGTTGATCCCTTTGAAGATTTTCATCAATACGGGGAACTCTCAGATGAAGAAATTCATGAGTTACACAAAGGCGAAGTGTTGTACGGCGATACCGAATTTGGTTTTATTTTAAGTAAAGGTAACACTAATTCCACCAGTTTTAAGCTTAAAGGGAATCTTTATCAAGATTTTGAAAACTGGCGAAATCAATTCAAAATAGACTCCTTGTACAAACGTGATGAAAACGAAGAAACGGGCGAGTCGGATGTTACTGCTAATCGGGTGTTTGTTTCTGCACAAGGTAACTATAAAGTAGGGGTTAAAAACTCGTCGTTCTTTATTTACGGGGATTATGAGGAAGATCAATTTAGCGGTCTTGATTTTAAAAGTACGATAGCAACCGGTTATGGTGCACGTGTTTATCAAGGGGTTAAAAATAAAGTAGATATAGACATTGGCCCAGGTTTATATCGCTCAGTTGCTGATGATGAGTCAACAGCACTTGACGACGATAAAGACAAAATGGGTTATTTACTTCGTATTGCAATGCAGTGGGAGAGGTTAGTATCTAAGCGTACCCGATTTAATCAAGATATCAGTATAGAACAGTCTTTGTCTGGGCTTAACTCTCGGTTAAAGTCAGAAACGGCATTAATTAGCCAAGTGGTTGGCGCGGTATCGCTTAAGTTTGCTTATATGTATCGTTATAATTCTAAGCCTGAAGAAGATAAGCTTAAATACGATTCAGAGCTCAGTGCAACCTTAGTGTACAGTTTTTAATTTTTTAACTTTTTAATAGAGAGTGTTATGTATCAGCATAAGCAGTATGCGGTATTTATATTTGTAGTATTAGCATGGATCAGCGGTTTTGTTGCGCTTGCATGGAACTTAATTGGTGCCGATGCCCCGTTAATCGTATTTGCTGGTATTTTAGTGCTGGTGGGCTTTTTGTTCCACGGTTTAACCATTAAAGTTGATGAAACCCATATTAGCTGGGCATTTGGCCCTGGTGTTGCTGGCCAAAAGTTAGCATTAGAAGATATTGTTGATGTAAAAGCAGTACAAAACTCATACCGCCATGGTATTGGTATTCGCATTACACACGATGGGTGGATTTATACGGTATCAGGCTTTAGTGCGGTGCAATTAACGCTTAAAGATGGCACCCAGTATCGCTTAGGCACAAATGACCAAGCAGGATTAGTTGCTGCGCTTGAAGATAAAATAACCCCTGTTGAAATGCCAGCAGCAGAGCCTCAAGCCAAATTACGAACACAGAATAATATGCTATAAAAAAAGCGCCCAAGGCGCTTTTTTTATAAACTTATAGCAATTTTACTCAGCGGGTTTTAGTGCTCGTGGCCACAGCCGCCTTCGCCATGTACGTGGCCATGCTCAAGCTCTTCGGCTGTTGCATCGCGTACTTCTAAAATTTCTACATCAAAGTTAAGTGTAATACCGGCAAGTGGGTTATTACCATCAACAATCACTTCTTCGTCTTGAATATCGATGATCATTACTGATTGGTCGCCGTCATCGGTGGTTGCACGAAATTGCATGCCCACTTCAATTTCCATACCTTCAAACATTGATTTTGGTACGGCTTGCATTAAGTGATCATGACGCTCACCGTAACCTTCTTCAGGCTCCACTTTTACGCTTAGTGTATCGCCAGCTTGCTTGCCTTGCAGCGCGTTTTCAAGCCCTGAGATCAGGTAGCCTGTACCAACGATAAAAATTAATGGCTCACCGCCAAATGAGTTATCAATGGTATTGCCGTCATTATCTAAAACAGAGTAATGCATTTTTACCACTTTATTTGCTGCAACGATCATAGTCATTCCTATTATTCATCTTCAAGAGAGTAAGGTAGAGGCAGAATGTTTAGCTCTACCGAAGGGGTGTGTTTTGCACGAAGAGTCTGATCGATATCAGTATCGTTTGGCAACACGACCAAACCAGTTAAAGTCTGTGTTTGTTCATTATAGCTTTGCGCAATAAGTTTACCTGCGCGGCGCCAGTTTTCACCTAATTGGGTTTCAATATCAGGCTCATCAAGTTGTCCTTCGCTTTGCCCAGAGACGATATACATGGCACGTTTGTTTTTGCCCAGATACTTCATACGTGCAACGGTTTCTTGGCCTGTGTAGCAACCCTTTTTAAAACTAATGCCGTTAATGGCTTGCAGGTTAACCATTTGCGGTACGTATTCATCAATCGCATCAACACTTAATTGCGGTTCACCAGCAAGTATGGATGCTTGCTGCCATAGCGCATCGTCATCGAGGGTCGACACATCGCCAGGTAGGCAAAATTGGCTATCAACCATTAGTAAAATGCGGTTTGATCCAAGCTTAAGAGCTTTACCGTGAGCGAAGTCACAAGCCGTGGCGTTATCGCTAAAGTGAATGTCGAGTTGTGTGAGTAAGCCTGTTAGGTCATCACCAAGTAAACCAATTAATCGCTCTGAGGCTTTATTAATTTCAACTTTTGCAAATACAGCATATTTTTTTAATTCAGCAAGAGAGCGTTCTACTTCTGCACTTGAGCCTGTTAAAAAGTAACTTTGTTGATAAGAAAATAGCTTAAATACACCCCATAACTTACCTTTTGCACTACAGTGACCTGCCCACAAAAAGTTATCGTTGTTAAGTTTATTTAGATCTTGAGTGATTTGTCCGTGTAGGTACGATAATTTATCTGCGCCTGAGAGGCTAATAACCTGATGTGATAAAGGACATGCATAAACCTGAGACATAAATACCTTCTTTGCAATAACAAATGAGGCCACATAATAACGTAGTTAAAGCGTATGGTACAGCGACTAACAGACGATGTTTTTATAACTTAGTGCTGTTAAATTAACGCGTATTTGGTAAACTCGAGTTAATTAAATATGAGGTTTAAAATGGTTGAAATACATAGTAAAGCACGTATCCGTTGGGCTTGTCGCCGTGGCATGTTAGAGCTAGATGTTTTGTTTATGCCGTTTGTTGAAGAAGCTTATGATTCGTTAGATGCTAAACAGCAAGCGATTTTTCAGCGTCTATTAACCCAAGAAGACCCAGATTTATTCGCTTGGTTTATGGGCCATGAAGAATGTAAAGACGCAGAGCTAAACAGCATGGTTCAGCTAATTTTAGACCGAGTTCGTGTATAGATTTACCGTTACAGATAATAAAACAGACCACAAACCGATTGTGGTCTTTTTTTGTGTGCTGACTTTAGTGTTGTGCCTATTTATGAACTCGGTGGTGGCAACTCTTTTTTGTATTGCACTTAATACACTTGCTGGCATTATTGTTTGGCGAAAAATCGTGGCTGCTCAACCACAGCAAGGCATTATACTCTTAGAGCCGAATCAATTTCGTTTTGAAGGATCAGGCAGGCAAATTCAAGGGCTCATTAGTAACCAAAGCCGGTTACTTGGTCAGAGTGTGTGGCTGTATATTAATGGCTTTAGTAAAAACTATTGGCTGATTATCTCAGCCAATAGTGTTGATAAGCAAAGCTATGCGCGCTTGAAACGGGCAACGCTTGAAGCAATTAATTACGTAGAGGAGTCAAAATAGTGGGCGTTGGGTTCTCATTTTGCTCTGGATAATCAATAGTAAAGTGTAGTCCACGACTTTCTTTACGTTCCATAGCACTTCTAATTATAAGCTCGGCAACTTGTACTAAGTTACGTAACTCAAGTAAGTTATTGCTTACTCTAAAGTTTGCGTAATAATCGTGTATTTCCTGTTGTAGCAGTTCAACACGATGCAGCGCACGTTCAAGGCGTTTAGTTGAACGTACAATCCCAACATAATCCCACATAAATAATCGTAGCTCATGCCAGTTATGAGTGATGACAATTTCTTCATCTGAGTTAGATACACGGCTTTCATCCCAACTAGGTAAATCAGCCAGCGCGGGTGCAGTCTCTATTTTACTCAAAATGTCTTTTGCTGCTGCATGGGCAAATACAATGCACTCTAATAATGAGTTACTTGCCATGCGGTTAGCACCATGCAGGCCGGTATAAGCCACTTCACCTACAGCGTATAAATTTGCTAAATCTGTCTTGCCATTAAAGTCGGTCATTACGCCACCACAGGTATAATGCGCAGCAGGAACAACCGGAATTGCCTCTTTGGTTATATCAAGCCCTACGCTCAAGCATTTAGCGTAAATAGTAGGGAAGTGTTCAATAATAAAATCTTTGTCTTTATGGCTAATATCTAAATATAAGCAATTTGCGCCAAGGCGTTTCATTTCAAAGTCGATAGCTCGCGCTACAATATCGCGCGGAGCGAGTTCTTCTCGTTCATCAAACTCTTTCATAAAGCGAGTGCCATCAGGGCGCTTTAAATAGGCCCCTTCACCACGCATTGCTTCGGTAATTAAAAAGTTTTGTAATTCCGGGTGGTAAAGACTGGTTGGATGAAATTGATTAAATTCCATATTAGCAACGCGACACCCTGCACGCCATGCCATTGCTATGCCATCACCGCTAGAAACATCAGGGTTAGAGGTGTAAAGGTACACTTTACTTGCGCCACCGGTTGCTAAGGCAACAAATTTTGCGCCAATGGTTTCTACTTTTTTGGCTTTTTTATTCCACACATGCATACCGTGAACATGTGACCCCGTTTTACCGATATTTTTATCAGTAATTAAATCAATCGCATTATAATGCTCTAACAAGGTGATATTACTGTGCGCTTGAACTTGGCTAATCAGCGTTGTTTGCACTGCTTTGCCAGTGGCATCGGCGGCATGCAAAATGCGTCGATGGCTATGACCCCCTTCACGGGTTAAATGAAAGCGCTCTTTACCTTTACTATCAAATTCCATATCAAAAGGCACGCCTTGGTCAATCAACCATTGTAGGCAGTCATGCGCATTACTGGCAGTGTAATGAACAGCTTCTCTGTCACACAAACCGCCACCTGCATCTAAGGTATCTTCAACGTGAGACTCTATACTGTCATTTTTTTTATCAAAAACAGCGGCAATTCCGCCTTGGGCGTAAAGAGTAGAACCTTCGGTTAATTCACCTTTACTGATCACGGTAACGTTACAGTAATTAGCCAAAGATAAAGCAAGTGATAAGCCTGCTGCGCCGCTACCAATAATAGCGACATCGGTAATGTGATGTTTATTTTGGTTCATCTGTGAGGTACTTTGCGGTTACAATGCTCAGATAGAGCAATATTTATTTTTAATACTTATAGTTGTACCATATTTGTTGAACTACTACTAAGTGGTTTTAGCGTATAAACGTGTAATTTGTAGCTATTTTATAAAAAAACAATATGAGTCAGAACTTTTTATTCATCTAGGGGTCAGAGTAGGTGTGAACAATGGCGACACTATGAATAATAAGCAAGAATCAATCAGAGGAGTACCGGCTCGAATGAGCGAGCAGGAATTAGATTTAGCGTTAGTGAAAAGGGTCCAGCAGGGAGATAAAAACGCCTTTAACCTATTAGTTAAGAAGTATCAGAACAAAATAGCCGGTTTGATCTCTCGTTATGTATCAAATCAAGGTGACATTGCTGATGTAGCACAAGAAGCGTTTATTAAAGCGTATCGTGCCCTTCCAAACTTTCGTGGTGATAGTGCTTTTTATACTTGGCTTTACCGTATCGCCGTTAATTGTGCTAAAAATTATTTAGTGGCTCAAGGGCGTAAACCGCCAGCAAATGATATAGATGCTGACGATGCCGAGTTTTATGAAGGTGCAGATTCAATGCGTTCTAACGCGTCACCTGAAAATTTACTATTAAGCGAAGAAGTCCGCGCTGTTATTTTTAATACGATTGATAGTTTGCCTGAAGATCTTAAAACCGCGATTACTCTTAGAGAAATTGAGGGTATGAGCTATGAAGAAATAGCCGTGGTTATGGATTGCCCAGTCGGGACGGTACGTTCGCGTATTTTTCGTGCCCGTGAAGCAATTGATAATAAATTAAACCCATTGATAGGCGAGTCTTAGTATGACAAAAGCACACGTTAACCGCTTAGATAACGAATCGTTATCAGCATTACTTGACGGTGAACAAACATTAAAGGATGCAACTATTGCATCGGATGATGTAGCTACGTTTGGCCGTTACGCGTTAATTGGTGATGCAATGCGAGCTAAAGAAAATAACAATAATATGGACTTTGATATTAGCGAACGCATTTCGTTAGCACTTGAGAGCGAGCCCGTTTATGCAGACTTTAGTCAGTCTGACAATGTGGCTACCGCTTCTAATACCGAAACAGATAATAAAGTAGTGGCGTTTAATTGGCGTAAACCGGTTGCTCAATTAGCAATTGCTGCGAGCGTAGCAATGTTTACTATCGTTGGCGTGAACACCTTACCGCAAGGTGAAGATGCTGTGCAAAACGAAATTCCTTTATTGCAAACCACGCCGTTAACCGGCATGGCGTCGCCTGTAAGCTACTCATCAGCACCTGCACTTGATAACGCAGAGCAAGGTTTACGAGAGCTTCAGCAGCAACGCATTGGCGCATTAGTACTTGAACATCAACGTCAAGCGCGAGTGGCTCATTCGTTAAAAACAGCTAAAACAGATGAAACATCCCCAGAGGAAAAAAACTAATTAGATGAAAGTAATTACTTTTATTATGTCATTGGTGCTGAGTTTTAATACTTTTGCCAATGACACAAACCCTGCTAAAGATTTACTGCTTGAAATGGCCAGTGCAGTTCACACTCGTAATTTCGACGCCTCTTTTGTTGTTGTTAAGGGTAAAAGTATGGAGCCCTACCGCTGGGTGCATGCTAAACAAGGTGATATAGAGCTAGAGCATTTAAGTTTGCTTAATGGTGCAGGCCTTGAAATGATCCGCATTGACGATCAAGTTACCTACTTTGAGCCACAATCAGAACCTTACTCGTTAACAACTGACTCGATTGCAGGCCCCATCCCAGAAGTCTTATTTAAAGATATTAACCGCTTAAGTGCGCATTATGATTTTGTGCTTGGTGGTAAAGGCCGTATTGCAGGGCGTCCTGCTCAGCTGGTTCGAATTGAATCTAAAAACGATGACAAATATAACTATTGGATTTGGATTGATACTGAGTCGTCTTTATTGTTGAAAGCCGCCTATGTGAATCACCAAGGCGAAGCGCTAGAGCAATTACAACTTACCCACATTAGCGTAACTGAGCAACCGGCAAGCTTATTATTAGAAGTACTTAATCGTAATTTTCCAACACCATTACCCGCTAATTCAATTGATGAACAAAGCAAAGCAAATGCTATGAATTGGACTATTGGATGGCTACCTGAAGGGTTTGAATTACTCAAGTCCGATAGACATAAGCTCGACTTAAACAATGAATTAACAGATTACTATTTATTCTCTGATGGATTTGTTGAGGTCTCAGTATTTATACAACGGCCACTACCAGGTAAGCGCTTAAGCGGAGCTCTGACCTCAGGAGCCACCACTATTTATGTGCACAACGGCGGAAATTTTGATGTGTCTGTGGTGGGGAATATACCAACCATGAGCGCCAAAGCGATTGCTGAGTCTGTTTCACGGGCGTTATAAATGATAGAACAAACGTTAACCGTCGTGGCCCTTAGTGGCCACGTTGCGCATTTAGAAGCCCAACAAAAACAGGCATGTGAAGGCTGTAATGGACGTTGTGGCTCTCAAGTGTTTAGTAAGTTATTTGGTACTGCCAAAAAAACCTTGCCCTACAAATTTGAAACGCAATTAGAGGTGGGGCAAAAAGTGACCTTGTCACTGGATGATAGCCATGTTGTAAAACATGCCTTTGCCGTTTACATGCTGCCCTTATTTTTAAGTTTAATATTCGCCTTATTGGCTAGTGAATTAATACAATTAGCCGAAGGCTGGCAAATTTTAGCTGCGATATTAGGTGGCATCACCGGCTTTTTAATTGCTAAAACATGGGTGAAATCACTTAGACATGAGATTAAAGTGATAAAAATTCATCCAATTAGCCTTCCTTTAACTCAAATAGATGGTGATTGACGCCAATTAAATGTAAAATTGCGTTTTTATGCCACAGTAACTTGAAAATGCACAGCAAGTATTTTCAAGTTATTTAGGCATGCGACCTTAGTCCTTTAAAATAGAAGTTTAGAATCCAGTTTATGAAGCATATCCGTAATTTTTCGATCATCGCCCACATTGACCATGGTAAATCGACCCTTTCTGACCGTTTGATCCAAGTTTGTGGTGGTTTAACCGACCGTGAAATGCAGAAGCAGGTTCTGGATTCAATGGATATTGAACGTGAACGTGGCATTACCATCAAGGCGCAAAGTGTAACGTTAAACTACAAAGCAAACGATGGTGAAACCTACCAGCTCAACTTTATCGACACTCCTGGTCATGTTGACTTTACTTATGAAGTATCACGCTCACTAGCTGCGTGTGAAGGCGCATTATTGGTTGTTGATGCTGGCCAAGGTGTTGAAGCACAAACATTAGCTAACTGTTATACCGCCATCGAAATGGACTTAGAAGTTATACCGGTTCTAAATAAAATTGATTTACCGCAAGCTGACCCATTACGTGTAGCCGAAGAAATTGAAGACATCATTGGTATTGATGCCCTTGATGCCGTGCAATGTAGTGCTAAAACAGGTGTGGGTATTGCCGAAGTACTTGAAATGATCGTTAAAGATGTACCGCCACCCGTTGGTGAAAAAGACGAGCCATTACAAGCGCTAATTATCGATTCTTGGTTTGACCCGTACCAAGGCGTTGTATCGCTAGTGCGTATCAAACATGGCGAACTTCGCGCGGGCGACAAAATTAAAATCATGTCAAACGAGAACGTACATACCGCAGATCATGTGGGGATTTTTACGCCTAAACAAACTAACACCGGTATTTTACGTACCGGTGAAGTAGGGTTTGTTATTGCAGGTATTAAAGAAATACACGGTGCACCGGTGGGCGATACCATTACTCATCAAAAAAATGCGGCACCAGAGCGCTTACCAGGTTTTCAAAAAATTAAACCACAAGTTTATGCGGGTATGTTCCCAATTGCGTCGGATGATTACGAGTCATTCCGCGATGCACTTAACAAACTAAGCTTAAACGATGCGTCGTTATTCTTTGAACCAGAAAACTCAACCGCGTTAGGGTTTGGTTTCCGTTGTGGCTTCTTAGGTATGCTGCACATGGAAATTATTCAAGAGCGTTTAGAGCGTGAATACGACATTGATTTAATCACCACAGCACCAACGGTTATTTATGAGGTAGTGACTAAAGAGGGCACTACACAAATAGATAACCCGTCTGACCTACCAGCTGTAAACGATATTTTAGAAATACGTGAGCCAGTAGTAGAAGCTAATATTTTAGTACCGCAAGAGTACTTAGGTAGCGTAATCACTTTATGTGTTGATAAGCGCGGTATGCAAACTAAAATGAGCTACCATGGTAAGCAAGTTGCAGTAACGTACGAACTGCCAATGGCTGAAGTGGTAATGGATTTCTTTGATAAGCTAAAATCAACCAGTCGTGGTTTTGCGTCGCTTGATTATAACTTTAAGCACTTCCAAACCTCAGACATGGTTCGTGTAGATATACTCATCAATAGCGAGCGTGTTGATGCTCTTGCTATTATTGTACACCGCGATAGCGCGCAGTCTCGTGGCCGTCAGCTTGCTGATGCGCTAAAAGAGCTTATACCACGTCAAATGTTTGATATTGCGATTCAAGCAGCAATTGGTCAGCATGTAATCGCGCGCACAACCGTGAAGCAGCTTCGTAAAAACGTAATCGCGAAGTGTTACGGTGGTGACGTGAGTCGTAAGAAAAAATTACTTCAAAAACAAAAAGATGGTAAAAAGCGAATGAAGCAACTTGGTAACGTTGAAGTGCCTCAAGAAGCGTTCTTAGCCATTTTAAAAGTTGGTAAATAAAAAATAAAGGGATAATAAATGGCTGGCTACTTTTCAGTTTTATTGGTGTTATTAACCTTAGGCTCAGGCCTAATATGGTTAATAGATCACTTAATGTTTGCCCCTAAAAGGCAAGAACGTTTGGCACTTGCACAGACTTCTGCCGGTGGCCAACTTGATGAAGAAACCGCAGCATTGATTGCGCCTGAGCCAGTCATTACTGAAACAGCAAAGTCGATTTTTCCGATGATTGCTGCTATCACTATTTTTAGATCGTTTATTTTTGAGCCGTTTCAGATCCCATCGGGTTCGATGATGCCAACCTTATTAGTAGGCGATTTTATTTTAGTGCAAAAGTATTCTTATGGAATTAAAGACCCAGTATGGCGCAGCCAGTTAGTGGATGTGAGCGAACCAGAGCGTGGCGATATTGTTGTTTTTAAATACCCATTAGATGAAAGAGTTGATTATATTAAACGCGCTATAGGCTTACCAGGCGATAAAATTGTTTACCGCGATAAGCGTTTGTATATTCAACCAAAATGTGGAGAAGGCGAAGTTCAAAAAGGCGCGCTTCTTTGCAACGAATTCAATAAAATTGATTTTAAATTAATTAATGATGATGAATTTATGCAAGGCCCAATGGCTTTAGCGCGTTTAAATGAAGATTTAACGACCTCTAGCCATGATATTTTAATCAACCCAAAATCGCCTGAACGTAAAGGGCGTTACTACCAGCAATTGGGCACTCCTGCAGATGAATGGGTGGTGCCTGCTGATCATTACTTTATGATGGGTGACAATCGCGATAACAGCCAAGATAGTCGCTTTTGGGGCTTTGTACCAAAAGAAAACTTGGTGGGTAAAGCTGTCTTTATATGGATGAGTTTTGAATTTGATAATGGCCCAGATGACATTTTACCAGGATGGGTTCCAACTGGTGTTCGTTTTGAACGCCTAGGTAATATTCAGTAACAATGAAAAAAAATGTAACAGAGTTATACAAAAGAATTGGCTACACATTTGCTGATCAAGGCCTACTTGAGCAAGCAATGACGCACCGCAGCCACAAAGGTCAACACAACGAGCGACTCGAATTTTTGGGCGACTCGATTTTGAGCTTTGTAATTGCCAATGCCTTGTACGCTAAATTTCCTAAAGCACGTGAAGGCGATTTAAGCCGCATGCGTTCGACTTTAGTTCGCGGCCAGACGTTAGCTGAATTTGGCCTTGAGTTTGAGCTAGGTGATTACCTGCGTTTAGGCCCTGGCGAGCTAAAAAGTGGCGGCTTTAGACGCGAGTCGACCCTAGCAGATGCAGTGGAAGCTATAATTGGCGCTGTATTTTTAGATTCAGACATTGATCGTTGCGGCGAGCTTATTTTAGCGTGGTATGAATCACGTTTAGATGCTATTTCACCAGGGCTTAACCAAAAAGATCCTAAGACCCTGCTGCAAGAGTATTTGCAAGCTCGTAAGCTATCATTACCTGGCTATACTGTAGTAGACACTAAAGGTCAGGCACACAATCAAACATTCACGGTTGAATGTATCGTTGATGGAATGGATAGCATTATTTCTGTTGGCAGCTCAAGGCGTAAAGCCGAACAAAAAGCGGCCGAAAAAGCATTGAAGATACTTAAAAATGAATCTTGATACCTTAATACAGCCTCATGAAGGCGAAATAGACACATTTTGTGGCATGGTTGCGATTGTTGGCCGTCCTAATGTGGGTAAATCAACCTTGCTTAATGAGATTATTGAGCAAAAAGTCAGTATTACCTCACGTAAGCCACAAACCACGCGCCATCGTATTATGGGTATTCATACCGAGGGTAAACACCAAGCGGTGTACGTAGATACCCCAGGTCTGCATGTTGAAGAAAAGCGCGCCATTAACCGTTTAATGAACCGCGCAGCGTCGAGCTCAATTGGCGATGTTGAACTGATTATTTTTGTTGTTGAAGGCACCCATTGGAATGCCGATGACGAGATGGTACTAAACAAAGTGAGCCAAAGTGGCAAGCCGGTATTGTTAGTTATTAACAAAATTGACCAAGTGAAAGATCGTGACCTTGTACTGCCACACATGAAATTCTTAGGCGATAAGTTTGACTTTATAGGCATTATGCCTGTCTCTGCGACTCAGGGTAAA
The DNA here is from genome assembly GCF_013393115.1 of Pseudoalteromonas sp. Scap03. Taxonomy (GTDB): domain Bacteria; phylum Pseudomonadota; class Gammaproteobacteria; order Enterobacterales; family Alteromonadaceae; genus Pseudoalteromonas. Next base: position 32,282 of record NZ_VDEU01000003.1, read on the forward strand.
AACATTAACCTGATCAAAGAAGAAGTGACTAAACGTTTACCGCCGTGCGAATTTTATTTTCCGGATGACTACGTTACCGACCGCTCAATGCGCTTTATGGCTGCTGAAGTGATCCGTGAAAAGCTTATGCGCTTTATGGGTGAGGAACTACCTTACTCAGTGACTGTGGAAATAGAACAGTTTAAATGGCAAGAAAACGGCGTTTGGCACATCAATGGCCTTATTTTGGTTGAGCGTGAAACGCAAAAGCGCATGGTTATCGGTAACAAAGGCGAAAAGCTAAAAGTGATCGGCCGTGAAGCGCGTAAAGACCTAGAAGAAATGCTTGAAAATAAAGTATTTTTAGAACTATGGGTTAAAGTAAAATCGGGCTGGGCTGACGATGAACGTGCCTTAAGAAGCTTAGGCTACGGTGAAGATTAATAAGTATCGAATAGCCTAATATGGACAGCGACTTTTACAAAGCCTATTTATTACATCGACGTCCTTATAGTGACTCGCAAGTAATGTTAGATATGCTGGTAGAAGGCGTTGGCCAGCTTAGAATGCTCGCTCGAGTTAGTGGCCGCCAGGCCACTAAACATAAAGCTCAATTGCAACCATTTCAATCCTTACTCGTCCATTACAATGGCAAATACGATTTAAAATATATTAATAAATTTGAGCTCTACGGCAACCCGTTATTTCTAACTGGTGATAAGCTTTATTGTGGCTTTTATTTAAATGAGCTAACTAATCGCATTGTGCCGATTAATGAGCCCATTGATCAAGTTTTTCAACTTTATAATACACACCTAGAAAATCTTAATAGTGGTACTGATATGCAAGCAGTGCTGCGCTCTTATGAATTTCAATTATTAGAGCTGCTAGGGTATGGAGTCGATTTTAGTTTTGATGCGGACGGTGAGCCAATTGACGAGGCACAAACGTATAGTTACTTCGCAGAAGTAGGGTTTTCGGTGCAACATGACACGCGCTCTGGATTTACCGGTTCACAACTTAATGCCATAGCAAATCATGACTTTAGTCAAGCGGATGTGTTATATATGGCAAAGCAATTAAGTCGTTATTTATTAAAGCCATTATTGGGCAATAAGCCATTAAAAAGTCGTGAGTTATTTATTAGCTCTCAATAAACAAATTTCACAGGTACAAACATGAAAGATATTCTTCTAGGCGTGAATGTAGATCATATTGCAACGCTTCGCCAAGCTCGAGGTACTTCTTATCCAGATCCAGCCCATGCAGCCAATGTTGCAGAGCATGCCGGTGCTGATGGTATTACTATTCATTTACGCGAAGACCGCAGACACATTCAAGACCGTGATGTGTATGTGATGGCTAAAACCATTCAAACACGCATGAACCTTGAAACCGCAGTAACCGATGAAATGATTGCGATTGCACTTGAGGTTAAACCTGAATATGTATGCTTAGTACCTGAAAAACGTGAAGAGCTTACTACCGAAGGCGGCTTAGATGTAGCGGGTAATATTGATAAAATAGCCGCAGCGACTAAAACTCTAACGCAAGCCGGTATTAAAGTGTCATTGTTTATAGATGCCGATAAAGCGCAGTTAGACGCGGCAAAAGCCTGTAGTGCGCCTTATGTTGAAATTCATACCGGAGCCTATGCCGATGCCACCAACGATGAAGATACAGCAAAAGAGCTTGAACACATCCGCCAAGGCGTTAAGTATGCAGCGAGTATTGGCTTAATTGTTAATGCCGGCCATGGTTTGCACTACCACAACGTGAAGCCAATTGCAGCGATGCCAGAGATTTACGAGCTTAATATTGGTCACGCTATTATTGCCCGTGCAGCGATTGATGGTTTAGATAAAGCGGTGCGTGATATGAAACGCTTAATGCTTGAAGCCCGCGCTTAGAATTGTAATTACAATAGACAAGACGAGCTACAGCTCGTCTTTTTTATTGTTGTTATCAATGTTGGCATCAACAAGTAAGTTTTCCAGCTCGTCTTGAAGTTCAAACAGTTCGGGCTCTATATTATCAAGTACGCACTCATTTTTTAGTGACGTTTCGATCGTTTCCGCCAATGTTTTTAATTTTGGTACACCAGTATAGCAACACGCTCCATGAAATTTATGGATCACGCTGAGTACTTGAGGGCAGTCATTGCTGACTATTGCTTGATTTAATAAGTTTAGGGTTTCGGGCACGCTTAATAACAGCATGTTGAGCATTTCATTGGCTAATTCAGGTTTACCGCCAGCACGTTGCAGCGCCAACGCCCAATCAAGCCGAGTGCTATTAAAAGGCGCTGTGCTATGTTCAAATGTGTTTTTTGACTTATCACGGCTTACAGGTAATTGCGGGCTATGATCGCAAATAACTTGATTGAGCATATCTTCGTCAATTGGCTTGGTTAAATAGCCTTCAAAACCATCTTTTAATAATTGTTCTTTTTCACTATTGAGTGCATGTGCAGTTACGGCAATAATAGGTGTATCTTCATTTAAAGATGACTCTTTAATGAGTTTACAGGCTGTAATGCCATCCATTATCGGCATTTGAATATCCATAAAAATCACATCATATTTATGACTTTTACTCAGGCTATAAGCTTGTGAACCATTATGGGCAGTATCAATCAATTCCACCTGTTCGTTTAGTAGGGTGTATATTAATTTTAAATTAGCGTCGTTATCATCTACCACTAATACTTTTAATGGCAGTAGAGTTTGTTCATGCTGATCTATGTTATGCGCCGGGTGATCAAGTCGATAGGGTGCGGCTAATAACTCACATAATTTACGATGGTTGAGCGGTTTACTTAAACAGGCATCTGCACCGCTGCCTATAAAAGCTTCACGCATATTGTGCGATACAGTATTAAGCATTAAATATAAATAATCGGTTGATTCTCTAACCGCTTTTACATAGCTTTTTAAGCGCTGCATATCATCAACCGATGCCATGTGACCAATAAGGCATATATCAAAATTAATCTCTGATTTCTCGATACACTCTAAAAATTCACTTTCGCTATGACATCGAGTGACGCTAATTTTCCACTCTTGTAATAATGAAACAACGGCATGATGAGTATGCTTATGTGGCTCTAGGTAAAGCACACGTTTACCAATTAATGATTGGGTAGGCAAATCATTGATAAATACATGATTTGGTAATCTAAATACGCCATTAAAGGTAAAGCATGTGCCACTGCCTGGAGCTGAATTTAAAGTAATACGGCCATTCATTGCTTCAACAATATGTTTAGTAATAATAAGCCCTAAGCCAGTGCCACCAAATTTACGGGTAATACTAGAGTCGGCTTGGCCAAAGGCGGTAAATAACGCGTCTTGTTTATCGGCAGGAATACCCACCCCGGTGTCAGCAACCGACACTAAAATGGAAGTTTGCTCCTCATCTAATAAACGATGGCTAATATCGACTTTAATAGCGCCTTTTTCAGTAAATTTTATTGCGTTACTTAACAAGTTAATAAGCACTTGTTTAAATCGAGTGGGGTCGCCGGTTAAGTGATCGGGCACCTGAGGATTTATATAAATAGAAAGCTCAAGTTGTTTGTCGTGAGCGCTAGGTGCCAGTAATGTCATCACTTCGTTTACGCTATCGCGTAATTGAAATTGAATTGACTCTAGCTCCATAGCACCCGCTTCTAATTTGGAGAAGTCCAATATATCGCTAATAATGGTCAGTAAGCTGTTTGCTGAAAGCTCAATGGTATCAAGGTAATCTTTTTGGTTTTTATTTAGCGGTGTTTTATAAAGCTGGCGAGTAAAGCCAATAACCCCATTAAGTGGTGTGCGTAATTCATGACTCATTTTTGCTAAAAAGTCAGACTTAACGCGGTTAGCATCTTGGGCTTCTTTTTTAGCCATAGTGAGCTGTATATTTTGTGTTTCGTATTGCTCAAGCGTTTCGCGGTAATCACTAGTTGCTTGATCAATATTTTTTTGCATTTCATCTTTTTGCATCACCATAGAGTGGGATATGGTATTGAGTCCTTCACGCAATAGTTCAAACTCACCATTCATGGGCTCAGTTAAGCCTGTTTGTCTTTTACCCTCAATTAACCTGTCGGTAGCAAGTACTAACTTATTTAGCGGTGTCATAAACATACGGCTAAGTTTTAGTGCTAAAATAGCAGCTAATACTAAGGCGAGAATAATAATAATACCGCTGACTAATAATGCGCGTTGCTGGCCAATAACAGCTTTGTCGCGATTAAGTTGGATCACCACGGTACCTAATGTGGTCTGAAACTCAGAAGTATTCCAGTCGCTATTGGGTGTTGTATGGTTAATGATAGGGGTAAAAAAAGTCACTAACTCTTCAGTTTGCTGAACATGTGTGGCTTTAAAACTGTCAATTTGCGTTTGCTCAATTAAGGTATCGAACGAGCGATGATAATTACTGGTTATAATAAGTTGGTTGTTATCATTAAAAATAGCAATTGATTTGACCGCTGGTGAGTGTTTGTTATGTGTATAACGAATAACACGGTTAAGTAGTTTTTTATTTTTTTCCAGTAAAGGTTGTTCAAGAGCAATCGCTAAAGGCTCAGAAATTGTTGTGCCTTGTTGATATAAAATTTCATCAAGCTCAATGTAACGATTTATTGTAAAATAACCACCTAGTAATAGCCCAATGATCACTGTGGGGATCAGGGTGAGTGTTAAAACAGAATCGCGCAAGCCTAGTTTGGTCATAATCTGAGCATTATTATCATTTTTATTAAATGTGAGTATATACATACTCATAGCTATTCTCAAAGTAGAGACGTAATTCATCAACCTTTAAGGTAATGCCTCATGGCACAAATATTTAAAGCAAAGAAAAAACCACTACAACAGCAATCGCTTGAACTCGATATTACAGCAATGGATCACCATGGCCGTGGTATTGCTAAGTACAATAATAAAGTGTGTTTTGTTAGTGGAGCATTACCTGGGGAGCGAGTAAAAGCTAAGTTAGTTGATGATAAAGCACGTTACAGCCAAGCTGATACGCTTAAAATAATTAAAGCCAGTGAATATCGCACAGTTCCTATTTGCGAGCATTACAGCCAGTGTGGAGGTTGCCAGCTACAGCATTTAGATGCCACACAGCAGGTAATTGAAAAGCAAGCAGCGGTGAATCAATTATTTGCCAAGTTTGCAAAATTAACCGATTTAAACTGGCAAGCTCCGCTGCTAAGCCAAGCAACTCATTATCGACGCAGTGCTCGGATTGCTGTTATGTTCGATAAGGCTGCAAAAAAAATGCGGGTAGGCTACAGAGCAAATGCTTCTAAAAGTATTGTTAGTATTAATCAGTGCCCAGTTTTAAGTGATGTATTTGCCGATGTATTTAATGTGTTTGATAAAGTCATTAATCAAAACAAGACGCTACACAGTATTAGTCATTTACAATTATGTGCCGCTGATGAACAATCTTTTATTGTTATCCGCCATACCAAAGCGATTTCACCTCATGATAAGGCGTTTGTTGAGCAAAGTGTGGCAGCTCATAATTGGCAGTTAGTGTGGCAAAGTGACAGTGATACTATTGAACATTCACATTTAGCTATGCCATTTTATAAACTTGAACAGTTAAATATAACGTTTGAGTTTGGGCTCAGTAACTTTATTCAGGTTAACGCGAGTGTAAATCAAGCGATGCTGATCCAAGCTGCAAACTGGTTAGCACTTCAAGGCGATGAAAATGTTCTGGATTTATTTTGTGGTATTGGTAACTTCTCTTTAGTGTTAGCCAAACAAGCTAAAACAGTAACAGGAATTGAGGGCGTAACTTCGGCGGTTGCATTAGCAACACAAAATGCGCACACTAACTCTATTACTAATACCCAGTTTCATTGTTTTGATTTAACCACGAGCATTAAAAAAGCGCCGTGGTTTAATAAAGAATTAGATGTTTTAGTACTCGACCCCTCACGCACTGGTGCGATGGCAGTTTTAGAACAGCTTCCATTAACGCAGTTTAAAGCGATTTTATACGTTTCTTGTGACCCTGTTACTTTAGCCCGTGACAGCGCTATTATTTCGCAAGCCGGCTTTGAGCTGAACAAGATAGGGCTAATGAATATGTTTCCTCACACGGGGCATATCGAAACTATGGCGTTATTTCAACGGAGGTAAAGCGCATTATGGTAGCGACACGTCAATCTCATCAACATGATAAAGCGGGTGACTTTTTTTCACGCGTAGAATCTCTTGATTTGTCTCAAGAAAAAATCAGCTTACTCAACAAAGCGCAGCAGCTTTGCCAAACGTGCGATAACAGCGAGCGACAAAATACCGCTATAGAAATGGTGGAGATTTTAGTTGAGTTAAATTTAGATGCTGACTCTTTAGCCACAGCCTATTTAACCCCTTATTATTTAAATGATGTAGTGAGCATTGATGCGGTAGAAGAGCATTTAGGCAACCATGTTGCAGTACTGCTTACAGGTGTGTCACAAATGGCGACCATAAGTACCTTAGCTCATCAAGGCAACGGCACTGTGCAAGTCGATAATATTCGCCGGATGCTGCTTGCTATGGTGGAAGATGTGCGCGCTGTGGTGATTAAATTAGCCGAACAGGTTTGCCATTTACGCAACGTCAAAGATGCCGCAGAAGAAGAGCGAGTAGTTGCCGCCAAAGAGACCGCTGATATATTTGCACCACTTGCGAATCGTCTTGGTATTGGTCAATTAAAATGGGAGCTTGAGGATTTAGCTTTTCGTTATTTGCACCCCGATATTTATAAAAATATTGCTAAGCAACTCGATGATAAGCGCCTTGCCCGTGAAGCGTATATGGTTGATATGGTTGAACAGGTCAAACAACGCCTCCATGAAGCGGGTATCAAAGCTGAGGTGTACGGCAGGCCAAAACATATCTACAGCATTTACAAAAAAATGGCGAAAAAGAACTACGAGTTTGATCAGCTATTTGATATACGCGCCATGCGAATTGTGGTTGAACGATTACAAGACTGCTACGGTGCTCTAGGTATAGTGCACACTAATTGGCGTCATTTAAATAAAGAGTTTGACGATTACGTTGCGACTCCAAAACAAAATGGCTATCAATCTATTCATACGGTTGTGTTTGGTCCTGAGGGTAAAACCGTTGAAATTCAAATACGAACGCACGACATGCATCAAGATGCAGAGCTGGGTGTCGCCGCGCATTGGATGTACAAAGAAGGCGCATTACCAGGGCGTGGTTCAGGCTATGAGCAAAAAATTAGCTGGTTGCGTAAGTTACTGCAATGGCAAGAAGAAGTGGTCGATGGCAGCGACTTAGCACAAGAGCTTAAAAACCAAGTGGTTGAAGACCGCGTCTATGTGTTTACCCCTCGAGGCGATATTTTTGACTTACCACTGGGAGCAACACCTCTTGATTTTGCTTACTACATTCACTCCAATGTAGGGCATCGATGTATTGGTGCAAAAATATTTGGCAAAATAGTGCCATTTACTCATCAGTTAAGCACTGGTGACCAAGTTGAAATACTAACCCAAAAGCAGCCAAACCCAAGCCGTGATTGGTTAAATCCATCGTTAGGTTACATTAAATCGTCTCGCGCTAGAGCCAAAATTCATCATTGGTTTAAACAGCTCGACCGCGATAAAAATTTAAGTGCGGGTAAAGAGATTCTTGATAGTGAGTTACAAAAATTAGAGCTAACTTATAAAGATTTAGACCCCGCTATAAAGCGTTTTAATTTTAGAGAACTTGATGACTTAATGGTCGCTATTGGCGCAGGCGATATTCGTCTTAACCAAATGCTTAACTTTATTACTGACAGAACAGAGCATGAGCCGGTAATTCGTTTCAAATCGCCTAGTAAAGTGACTGGTGATAAAAACGGTATTGTAGTGGATGGGGTCGGCAGTTTAATGAGCCATGTTGCTCGTTGTTGTCGCCCAGTACCTGGTGATGAAATCATTGGTTATATTACTCAAGGACGCGGTATTGCGGTGCACCGAGAGGATTGTGATTCGTTTAGTAATTTAAAAAACAAGCACCCCGAGCGTGTTATTTCAGTGAGTTGGTCAGATGATATTAGTAGCTCTTACGCCTTAACTATTCGTATTGAAGCCAGTGATCGTTCTGGCTTAATTCGTGACATCAGCTCAGCACTTGCCAATGAAAAAGTTAATGTGCTCAATATGAACGTAAACACGGTTGATAGCACTCAAACTGCTATTTTTGTGATGCAAATTGAAGTGCATGACTTACAGGGCACTAATAAAGTGCTGTCTAAGCTACATCAGATCGAAGGGGTACACAGTGCAAAACGAGGGCAGTAATCAGGCTAACAATGAGGCTTTAAGCCAACTGCTGGAAATAATGCAAACACTGAGAAACCCTGAGGGCGGATGCCCTTGGGATCTCAAGCAAACGTTTGCGTCAATCGTACCTCACACTCTTGAAGAAGCCTATGAAGTGGCTGATTGTATTGAGCGCGACGATTTAAGTGAACTGAAAGGTGAACTAGGTGATCTGTTATTTCAAATCGTGTTTTATGCGCAACTAGCGCAAGAGCAGCAATTATTTGATTTTAACGATGTGGTAAACACGTTAAATGAGAAGCTAGTGCGCCGTCATCCGCATGTATTTTCATCGCAAGACACACCCACAACTGATGCCGAATTAGCTGCGCAATGGCAAGCAATAAAAGCACAAGAGCGTGCTACTAGACCCCAAGATAAAAGCTCAACACTTTGGCAAGATATACCAAACAGTTTACCTAGCTTAACAAAAGCTAAAAAAATTCAACAACGTGTAGCTGCTTTAGGCTTTGATTGGCCTACTTATCATGGCGCTATAGATAAAGTGAGTGAGGAAGTTGAGGAGGTGAAAGAAGCCTTAGCTCATAACCCGTACTCAGCGCATACAGCAGAAGAGCTAGGTGATTTGTTGTTTGCTACCGTGAATGTAGCGCGCCATGTTAAACGGGATCCAGAGCAATTGCTTCGTAGTGCCAACGATAAGTTTTCTGCACGATTTGAAAAGGTGCAAAATTACTTAATTGCCCAGGGTAAATGTATTGAGTCAGCGTCTTTAGAGGAAATGGATGCGGCATGGGATGCGATAAAAAAAATTAAATAAATAGGGACATAAAAAATGTCTGTTTTTTGTGCACAGATTTGCCATTTATAGCTGGATTGCTCAGCCATGTTTTGGTACAATTTCGCCCCGTCTTGTTTATATTCCAAAATCACTTGTTTGGGTATTATATTCCTTTTAATTCCTGATATTCTAGGGTTCGCATGAGTACAAAATTTATCTTCGTTACCGGCGGAGTTGTTTCTTCGTTGGGTAAAGGTATTGCAGCAGCATCATTGGCCGCTATTTTAGAAGCCCGTGGCTTAGATGTTACCATTCTAAAGCTGGATCCTTACATCAACGTTGACCCAGGCACAATGAGCCCAATTCAACACGGTGAAGTATACGTTACCGAAGACGGCGCAGAAACGGACCTTGATTTAGGTCACTACGAACGTTTTATTCGCACCAAAATGACCAGCCGTAACAACTTTACGCAAGGGCGCGTATATGAAGATGTACTGCGTCGTGAAAGACGTGGTGAATATCTTGGCGCAACTATTCAGGTTATTC
>NZ_VDEU01000004.1:0-40266 GCF_013393115.1 Pseudoalteromonas sp. Scap03
CATTGTTGTGACGATTGAAACAGAGGATGGCTCAGTGCCAGAATTCCCTTTTTTGATAAAGTCGGCCTATTCAGAGTCGTGTGGTCATAGTAGTTGTGGTATTGACTTTGGTTATAAATATTTTAAAACGGCCTATGCTAATGAGCCAATTACCTTCCCACGGGAGCGTTTGGATTTATTACAGCCCAACGCCTATGCATCGATTGAGTTTACTGTTACTCATCCTAATTATCACCACCGCGGATTTCCGCGAGGCTTTGCGCCCACCGATGCTGATGACCCTATTCATGTCACGTTTACCGTTAAGCCGTTTACTGAACAAATGGAAAAAGTAGCTGGCTGGGCGACTGGCCCTAAGCAAGACATGCAAAACTTTACACCTGATAGCAGGGAATATAAAAAAGCAGACATTCGGTATCGCCAAGCGCGTTTTAATTTAGGAGATATGATTAAAAGGCACATTACGGTGATCAAAACTTTTTACTTACCTCATTTCTCACAAAGTATGCAGCAACGGGTGATTGAAAAGTATCAACCGATTTTTAGAGCCTGGTATTACGGCGTACCTGAAACGGATTGTTGGAGTATGGTTAAATGTAGAAAGCAAATTTTAAAACCAAGGGAAGCTGAATATGAAGGATTATAAGCGTACTTGTCTGTAATAATACTTAATTAATTTACTGGATAAAATCAGATGCTAACCGCATTAAGAGTTTTTATCTGCGACGGTATGGATGCAGGAGCAAATGCCGAGAAAAATTAAATAACCTGAACTGTGGATAATAAACCTATCTCAACCAAAGTTCAGCTTAAATAAGAAAATCGTGCCATGTTATCGAGATGGTTTTATTACCTCAAAATAGCTCACGTAATTAAGCGAATTAGCGTAATTAACATGACTTAATTTTGAATCATAAAAAAATGGCGTACTATAAAGTACGCCATTTTATGAAACTGACTCAATTAAAGCTGTTATGATTTATTGCGGTTTTCTTTACTAAACGCGCGAATTTTACGTTTTTGCGACAGGGTTACTTTATTAGTACGCCCTGCAAATGGGTTATCGCCTTCTCTAAATTCAATTTTGATTGGCGTACCCATAATTTTAAGTGCTTTACGGTAGTAGTTCATTAAGTAGCGTTTGTAGCTATCAGGTAGGTCATGTACTTGGTTACCATGAATAACAATACGTGGCGGGTTGTAGCCCCCAGCATGCGCATACTTAAGCTTAACACGACGTCCACGAACAAGTGGCGGCTGGTGGTCGGCCTGTGCCATGTCCATAATACGACGTAGCATAGCAGTACTAATTCGCTTAGTTGCCGACTCATATGCTTCGTCAACTGATTCAAATAAATGGCCAACACCGGTACCATGCAGAGCAGAGATAAAGTGTAGGCGGGCAAAATCAATAAAGCCTAAACGACGATCAAGCTCAGTCTTAATACGGTCTTTAACGTAGTTATCTAGGCCATCCCACTTGTTCACGGCAATAACCAATGAGCGTCCTGAGTTAAGGGCAAAACCTAACAGGCTTAAGTCTTGATCAGAGATACCATCGCGGGCATCAACCACTAGTAACACGACGTTACAATCTTCGATTGCTTGTAATGTTTTAATGACTGAGAATTTCTCAACCACGTCACTTACTTTTTTACGTTTACGCACACCGGCGGTATCGATAAGAATATATTCTTTGTCGTTACGGGTCATCGGAATGTAAATTGAGTCACGGGTTGTACCTGGCATATCGTATACAATAACCCGGTCTTCACCTAGTATGCGGTTAGTAAGGGTTGACTTACCAACATTTGGACGACCAATAATTGCCAGCTTTACCGGCTTATCGGCAAACGCTTGGTGATCGGTGTCATCTTCTTCACCTTCTTGATATAAGTCGATAAGTTCTTCATCGTCATCGGCTACATCTTCATCAAGAGCAGCAAGTTCAGCAATAACAGGCTGAAGAGTTTGCTCAAGCAGTAAAGTAATACCACGGCCATGTGCGGCAGCGATATGATGAACTTCACCAAGTGAAAGTTGATAAAACTCAGCACAGTTTGAGTCGGCATCAATGCCGTCTGTTTTATTGGCAACAACAAAACATTTCTTCTCTTGCTTACGTAAGTGATTAGCAATAGCTTGATCAGCCACTGTCATACCTACGCGAGCATCAACTAAAAATAAAACAATATCCGCTTCTTCAATGGCTAGTAATGACTGATCAGCCATTTCGGTTTCGATACCTTCTTCTGAGCCATCAATACCGCCCGTATCTACCACGATAAATTCAAAGCCATCGTAATTTGCTTGGCCATATTTTCTATCACGCGTTAAGCCAGGAAAGTCGGCAACGAGTGCATCACGAGTACGTGTTAAACGGTTAAATAATGTGGATTTGCCCACATTGGGTCGCCCTACAAGAGCGATCACGGGAAGCATAAACTACCTCTTTAAAAAACAACAAAAGGCTTCGCAGTGCGAAGCCTTACAAAAAATAATTAACTATTAGTGCCTTACACTAATAGTAGACAGTTAGTTCGGTATTTTTACCGCGCTAACTTCACCATCGCGGGTGTATAAAATCAATTTATCGTCAGCGACAACAGGCTCAACAAAAAAACCTGATCTGTCAAAGTCTTCACGAGATACTAGCTCGCCAGTGTCTTTATTTAACCAATGCAAATTGCCTTCTTGGTCACCTAACGCTAAATAATTACCGGCAACCGCTGGGCCTGTTAAGTACCAGCCACGTAGAGCGGGTTGGCTCCAACGTTCAATGCCCGAATCTTTATCAAGTGCATAAACAACGCCGTTACTATCAACAACGTAAATTGTTTGCAAATCCATGCTAATTTCACGGTAGCTGCTGTATTCACGTTTCCATACAACATTACCTGAACGAATATCTACTGCTGATAAGTTACCATTGTAAGCAATAGCATAAGCAAATGGACCGCTAATGATTGGCTGCGTGTCTACATCAACTAAACGTTCAAACTCTGATGCGCCTTTTGGCACTGCAATTTCTGCACTCCATGCCGAGTAGCCACTCTCAGAAATTAAAACACTTAACTTACCAGTTTCTAAGCCTAGTAACACACCACCGTTAGCCACAGTAGGTGAGCTTTGACCGCGTAAAGTTAGCGGTGGCACTTCTTGCTCAAAGCTCCAGCGTTCTTCACCAGTATCTGGGTGAAGCGCAAGTAACTTACCTGAGGCTAAATTGACAAAGATTAAGCCATCGCCTGCAGCGGGTTTAGAGAGTGATTCGCCAGGTACTTTTTTACGCCAAACTTCTTTACCAGTCTCACGGTCAAGTGCAATTACATAACCATGTTCAGAGCCTAAATAGATTTTACCATAAGCTTGTAATATTCCGCCTGATAATTTTGCACTATCGTTATCGCTCCAAGGCCAAAACGATAAATCTTGGCGAACGTCGGTTTCCCATTGGGTATCGCCATTGGCAAGTGATAAGGCTTCTACTTGGCCTTCACGGCTAGCAACATACACTGTCTCTTTATAAACAGCAGGTGATAGGCGTGAAAAGTAATGCTCTACACCGTTACCAATAGATTCTTGCCATACCACATCAGTTTCAAACTGATTGGCTATTTCTGGAAGCACCAGTTCTTCTTCGTCATCACTTGAAGAACACCCCATTAGGGTTGCCATACATAGGGCAAGCGTTGCTGTTGTTATTTTTCTCATGCCTAAAACCTTATGCCGCTGGGCTAGTTACTGCTAGGTCATCTAACTTAATTTGTAAAAGAGGATTACTCGTTAATCCGCCGGCATCAACAGCAGCTTGGTAGGCTACGCGTGCTTGTTCTTTATTGCCTTGCTGAGTGTAAATGTCACCTTTTAATTCAGCCACATTTGCGTTAAATGCTTCAGGAAGAGGAGCATTTAACGTACTTAATGCATCATCGTATTGCTGCTGAGCAATTTGCACACGCGCTAAACGTGTTGTTGCAATGGCTTTAAGCTCTGCGTTATCAACGTTAGTTACGATCCAGCTTAACTTTTCATTTGCTACATCTAAGTTTTGGGCATCTACTGCTTCTTTTGCAGCAACAAATGCCGCTAGAGTTGCGTACTGAGTGTCTTTGTTTTCAGTGATAAATGCATCAGCAGATGCTAATACGCTGTCGCTTTCAACAAGCTTAGTGTATGCATCAGATGCTTGCTCTGCAGTCGTTATTTGATTTTGGTTGTATGCTTTCCAGCCATATAAACCACCTAAACCAACAATAACGCCTAACGCTAGTGAAAGGCCGTTTTCACGAAAAAAGCGTTTAATTGCTTCTGCTTGTTGTTCTTCTGTTGAATAAATTTCCATGCTTACCTCTGTTAAAGCGCTTCACTACTTACGCTTTATATAATTTAGCTATTAATTAGTTCTGCAAGTAACGTTTTAGCTTGTTCTAGTTCTAGTGTGACTTGTTCCTTACGCTCACGTAAGTATTTAATAGTCACAACGCCTTGCTCTAATTCATCTTCACCGATAATAATTGCGACGAGCGCATCGCTTTTATCAGCACGTTTGAGTTGTTTTTTAAAGTTACCAGCGCCAGCGTGCACCATAACCCGTAATCCAGGTACATCACGACGTAAGGTAGATGCAATTATAGGCGCTTGAATACTGGCTTTGTCGCCCATAGCTGCTAAATATACATCAGCACTACGGCGTATGTCACCTACACATTCAAGTGCTTGAAGTAGTAAAACCAAGCGCTCTAAACCCATCGCGAAACCTACCGCAGGGGTTGATTTACCGCCTAATTGCTCTACTAAGCCATCATAACGACCACCAGCACATACAGTACCTTGTGCACCTAAGCTGTCGGTTACCCATTCAAATACAGTGCGGTTGTAATAATCTAAGCCACGTACCAGCTTTTCATTAACCGTGTATTTGACGCCTGCGGCATCTAATCGTTCACATAAATTTTCAAAATGTTCTTTTGATTCAGCATCTAAATGTTCAGATAGCTTTGGTGCATCGACTAAGATTGCCTGAATATCTGGATTTTTAGTATCCAAAACGCGCAGTGGGTTAGAGTACATACGACGCTTAGAATCTTCATCTAGTACATCGGTATGTTGTTCTAAAAAGGCGATTAAGGCATCGCGGTACTCTGCACGTGCTTCGTTTGAACCTAATGAATTAAGTTCTAAACGCACATGGTCAGTAATGCCAAATGCTTCCCAAAGTTGCGCCGTGAGTAAAATAACTTCGGCGTCAATATCGGCGCTGGCAATACCAAAAGTCTCTAAACCAAACTGATGAAATTGACGGTAGCGACCTTTTTGTGGGCGTTCATGGCGAAACATAGGGCCCATGTACCAAAGGCGTTGTTCTTGATTGTATAACAGGCCATTTTCGTTACCTGCACGGACACACACTGCAGTCCCTTCTGGGCGCAGAGTTAAATTGTCGCCGTTACGATCGGCAAAGGTGTACATTTCTTTTTCTACTATATCGGTTACTTCACCAATAGAGCGTTTAAATAGGTCGGTTGATTCTACAATTGGAAAACGAATTTCTTGATAACCAAACGATGATACGGTCTCGCGTAAAATGTGTTCTACTTTCTGCCAAACTTGCGTATCGCCTGGCAGGCAATCGTTCATACCGCGAACTGCCTGAATTTGTTTTGCCACTGATAAATCCTAAATCTGTTTATGTGCAGCTCTGGGCTGCAACCACGTAAAACTAAAAAATCGACCCTGCATTATAACCCTAACTATAAGGTAATTGCGAGCGCAGCGGGGCGTACGTAATTTATACTACGTTGTGAATGCTGCGACTAAAAAAGGTCATTTGAATACATAGTGTTGTAACAACACATCACTCTACGATTTTTATGTCAATTGGAGTTTGCTGTTGCTTCTGTTCAATGAAATCGCGTACATAGCCTTCAAGTTGATCAACAATATTATTGTTATCAATACGGGCTTTTTGGCGTTCGCCATTAATGTATAAACCTGAGCGACGGTTTGCGCCGGCAAGGCCAATATCACTCACTAATGCTTCGCCTGGTCCGTTAACCACACAGCCAATGACTGACACTGAAACTGGCTCAATAATATCTTCTAAGCGCTCTTCAAGTTGATTCATGGTGCTTACTACATCAAACTCTTGGCGCGAACAGCTAGGGCAAGCAATAAAATTAATGCCGCGAGAGCGAATACGCAATGATTTTAATATATCAAAGCCTACTTTTATTTCTTGAACTGGGTCTGCCGCTAGTGATACACGCAGCGTGTCACCAATACCTTCAGCTAATAACATGCCTAAACCGACGGCCGATTTAACTGAGCCAGAGCGCATGCCGCCTGCTTCAGTAATGCCTAAATGCAGTGGCTGGTCGATTTCTTTTGCAAGTAGACGATACGCGCCAACCGCTAAAAATACGTCTGATGCTTTCACTGAAATTTTAAATTGGTCAAAGTCTAAGCGACGTAATATATCTACATGACGCATAGCAGATTCAAGTAGAGCTTCAGGTGTTGGCTCGCCGTATTTTTCTTGTAGGTCGCGCTCAAGTGAGCCGCCATTTACGCCAATACGAATTGGAATGTTATGCTCACGGGCCGAATCAACAACGGCTCTAATACGTTCTTCACTGCCAATGTTTCCTGGGTTAATACGTAAACAATCAACACCATACTTTGCTACTTTTAATGCAATGCGGTAGTCAAAGTGAATATCAGCAACCAGCGGTATCGATACCTGCTCTTTAATGCTTTTAAATGCTTCAGCTGCATCCATGGTAGGAACAGATACACGTACTATGTCAGCACCGGCATCTTGAATCGCTTGAATTTGAGCTACAGTGGCATCAATGTCCATTGTGTCTGTGTTGGTCATTGACTGCACAGCAATTGGTGCACCATCACCAATTGGAACATTACCCACATTAATGCGGGTGGATTTTCTGCGTTTGATAGGAGATTCTGAAAACATAGCGACTACTCTGCTAAGGGTAATTTAAATTTAGCTAAACGGTTTTTAGGAAAAGCCGAAATATCAACTGGCTCACCATTTAGGGTAATACGAACAACATCGTGCTTGCCTAGTACCACTGAAAAAGGCGCTACACCAGTTAAGGTCATTTCGTAGCCTGCTTTTTTTACACCAAATGCAATTTTCTCATCGTTGGCATCGTGGATTTCAACCCAGCTTTCGTCATTAAACATCATAATAATGGTGCTTAAATCACTGCTTGTTGGTTCACTTTGGCTTTGTGCATCGTTAAGGGGCGCAGCCTGAATTGTTTGTTGTTCATTGATTACGGCTGGGTTTGCTTGTGGTGCAGGCTCAATATCATTCGATTGTGCTTCATCGACAGCTTCATTGGCCTCATCAGCGAGTCGTTTTGTATTTTCTTGTTGCACAGTGATGAATGAGTTACTCGCTTTTATAGTATTAGTTTGTTCATCAATAGGCGTTGCATTTTGCCACCACCATACGGCTGATGAGCCAATAACAATGGCTAAAATTAAGTAACTTACCGTCATTAGTCGACTGTCATGCGCTTCTTTTTCTGTACGCCTTGAAAAGCTTTGCATATCTACAGGCTTATCTGAAGCACTAAAGGCAGGCAGCATCGCTAAAATAGCGCTGCTATCTATGTTTAGTGTGCGGCAATAATTTTTTATGTAGCCTTTAACAAATGTTTTTGCGCCTAGTAAATGATATTCATCGTTTTCAATATGCTGAACTTGTAATTCAGTTAACTTTAATAACGAGGCAATATTAGCAAGGCTAATGTTTGCATTTTCTCTATGTGTTTTTAGTATTTGACCTACAGAGGGTTCATCGCTCTGCGGTTGTGTATTATCTTCATTCATAATGTGTATCAGTTTGGATCCACTAGTAAAAGTTTAAATTTTGGCTTAACAACCAGAGTAAGACTTCGTTTTTATTTTTTAGTATTCGTTAATTCTTGTTGCTAAGGCGCACTATAAAAAGGCACTACATTTAATATTTTAAAAACTATACCGTGTTTTGATAAAGTTTATGTGTTTTTAAGTCCTTTAATACACCTTATTTGTAGCAGTTTAGCATTGTATCACACTGAAATGCTAAATTGCTTTCCCCTAAAACAAGCATTTGCACATCACCCTTTGTGCTTTATTTTAGTTTACAGTTAAAAGGAGTGTAATTATCTAGCGTATTTTTTTTATTTGCTCATCTGACGCTTTGTTATTTAAAGCCGGTACTGGGCTTTTTTTACGAATAATTTTTATTTTCGGCTCAGCAATAATTTGGTTGTTATTACTACTTTCTTGTAATTCATCTAGCTGGGCTTGGCGATATTTTTCACGTAGTACTTCAAATTCTGTTCGTCTTAACTGATTATCGCGAATGGCGTTAGCTTGCATACTACTTGGGTAGGTTTGTAGTAAGGTTGTCGCAATTTTTTCTGCTTCTTCAATTTTCCCCATTCGTTGTTTAACCAAATAGCCAAGCAACAAAGCGCGAGAAGAAACTTGCGCGGTATCGTCATAACGTTTTATTAAGTTACTGGCTTTGTACAAGTCGCTTTTTGCATAATATAGAGCCGCTAAACTTATTAATGTAGATGCGCGTTGTGAGCTATGGTTTAGTGCTTGTTGAAAATAGCTCTCGGCGTTTGTGAAATCGTTAAATTCAATAGCGCACAGGGCCAAATTTTCATAGCTTTGCGCTACACGAATATAACTGGGTATTTCAATCGCTTTTAAAAACTGATCGGTGGCGCGATCATACTCATTAATACTGCACAAAAACGTGCCGTAGTTGTTTAAGGTGTTAGGGTCGTTTGGCTTGATAGCCAGTGCTTTTTGATAGGCTTTGTCGGCTAATCCGTTCTCGCCAACTTGTTGGTAATAGTATGCTAAAGAGTAGTGTACTTCGGGTAAGTTTGGAGCGTACTCGTTGGCACGTTCTAGGTTATATTTAGCTTGAGAGTTATTGCCTGTATTTAAATACTGTAATGCCAATGCTATGCGCGTGCGAGCTGCACCATCGTTATTAATTTTATTCTCGAGGACTGGTTTATCGCTGCCGTTGTAACTATTTTCGGTAACACAACCGCTTATAAACAGTGTTGATAGTGCTAACGTAAGTAAAGATCGCATTACTTTGTCTCTTTATTTATATCCATAACCTCTATCTTACCTCAAAGCCTTTGTGTTGCATCATTTATTTAAAAATAAACGATATATCACAAAGGCTCTTGATTACTCAAAAATTAGGCTTGATGAATATTCACTGCAATTGCATTGTCATCACGCATTTTCTTTTTCGCCATACGCTTCGTACGGTCTACAACATCGCCAGCTAACTGGCCGCAGGCAGCGTCAATGTCATCTCCTCGGGTACGACGAACAATACAGGTAATACCCGCAGCTTGTAATACTTTAGAGAAACGATCAATTCGACTGTTGCTTGAACGAGTATATTCATTACCTGGGAATGGATTAAATGGAATAAGGTTAACCTTAGAGGGTGTTCCTTTTAACGTTTTAACCAGTTCATGAGCTTGATCAGTACTATCGTTAACGCCGTTAAGCATTACATATTCAATAGTCACATCTTTGTTGGCTTTTGAACCGTCAATGTAACGACGACACGCAGCTAAAAACTCTTCAATTGGGTATTTTTTATTGATCGGTACTAAAATGTCACGCAGGGCGTTATCTGGCGCATGCAGTGAAATTGCCAGTGCTACGTCTATTTTTTCTTTCAATAAATCAAGGGCAGGTACCACACCTGAGGTGCTTAATGTAACGCGGCGTTTAGATAAACCAAAGCCCCAGTCGTCCATCATTAATTCCATTGCAGGTACCACGTTTTTAACGTTAAGTAACGGCTCGCCCATACCCATCATCACTACGTTAGTGACAGGACGTTTTTCGCTGTTGCCATCTAGGCCAATATCTTTGGCTACTCGCCATACTTGGCCGATAATTTCAGACACTTTTAAGTTACGGTTAAAGCCTTGTTGAGCCGTTGAGCAAAAAGTACATTCTAGTGCACAGCCCACTTGAGAAGATACACACAAGGTGGCGCGATCTTTTTCTGGGATCCAAACTGCTTCAACTTCTTGACCGCCTTCTAACACGAGTGCGTATTTGATGGTACCGTCGCTGGCTTGTTGGCGAACTGATATTTCTGGTGCAACAATTTCGCATTCATTTTTAAGCTTTTCTTTTAGCTTTTTGTTTACGTTACTCATTTCGTCGAAATTATCTACGCCAAAATGATAAATCCATTTCATCACCTGATCGCCACGGAATGGCTTTTCACCGAATGATACAAATAGCTCTCGCATTGCATCTCGGTTTAAATCTAATAAGTTAATCTTTTTTTGCTCGGTCATGTAACAACCTCAATCGGTGGCGGTGATGGTAAAAATTTACAAGGACGAATTGTACACAATTCATCCACTATAATCATTAAGTAAAACATCATAAATAAACGGCTAATACTTTACGTAATGACTAAAAAAGGGCTCGAAAGCCCTTTTCATACTTTGCATCACAGGGTTAGCTGTGAACTCGAATTAACGAGTACGTGGGCAAAGTTCTTCGTCAGCGAAGAAGTACGCGATTTCGCGAGCAGCAGATTCAACAGCGTCAGAACCGTGAACCGCATTTTCGTCGATGCTATCAGCGTAGTCTGCACGTAAAGTGCCAGCTAGTGCTTCAGCAGGGTTAGTAGCACCCATGATTTCACGGTTTTTAAGAACAGCGTTTTCGCCTTCAAGAACGGTAACCATTACTGGGCCAGAAGTCATGAAAGATACTAAAGCGCCAAAGAAAGGACGTTCGCTGTGTTCAGCGTAGAAACCTTCAGCTTTCTCTTGTGAAAGGTGAACCATTTTAGCTGCAACGATTTTAAGACCCGCAGTTTCGAAACGGTTGTAGATTGCGCCGATGTGGTTTTTAGCAACTGCATCAGGTTTTACGATTGAAAAAGTACGCTCTAAAGCCATCTTTGTGCTCCAATAATTTAAATAAAAGGTTGAATATTAACGGGCGCGAATTATACGCGTTTTAGTTAAAAAAACCTAATTTATTCTACTTTTCCAACTTTTTAAATTTGCTAGCTTGTATTTATGAACTAAAAACAATGTTTTTACATTTATTATATGTTCATAAACTTGAACTATACTTTTTTATCTAAATGGTGTGACTTTTGTTAAATATACACTTTTATATGGATCCAAATGCAGGTCGAGTACATGCAAAAATTAAGGTAAATATATGTTTTTTAACCAATCTTTAAAAAATCAAATTGCTGATTTACAAAGTAAGCTTTCTGTAGGAGAGCAGGTTAAGCAAAGTTTAGATAGTGAGATGTTGGTATTGGAGCTTGATAAGCAAGGTGCAATATTAAGACAAAATAAAAACTTTGAACGGGAATTTAATTACTCAAATAGCCAAATACTCAATAAAAAGATTTTAGATTTTATTCCAGAAAACGCTAGAAATAACGCTGATTTTCATGCCTTTAAAAAAGCGTTAAGTAAAGCCGAACATTTTGCTGGCGCTATTCAAGTATCCCACCAAAACGGACAACGAGATTGGTTACGCTGTATTTTACACCCGATAAAAAATGAGCAAGGTCAGCTTGAGTATTTAACCCTGCATTGCACTGTGCTTACACAAATAATTGAAAGCTCGAGAGAAAACGAAGATTTAATCAAAGCATTGCATCGTTCAACAGCGGTTATTGAGTTCGATACTCAGGGTATGGTTCTGCGTGTTAATGACAACTTCTTAAAAAGTATGGGTTATTCAAAGCAAGAAGTTTCAGGTAAGCACCATGGAATGTTTTGTACCGAACAAGAGGCCAGCAGTAAAGAGTACCAAGCCTTTTGGCAGCGCCTGCGAAATGGCGAGTTCATTGCCGGCAGATTTAAACGTATTGATAAGCATGGTAATGAAGTGTGGTTAGAAGCGTCGTATAATCCGATTTTTAATGAAGCAAATGAGCTTTATAAAGTAGTTAAATTTGCTACTGTGATCACAGACCAAGTAGAAAAAGAACTGGCCACAGAACAAGCGGCGAATATTGCGCATGGCACTTCAATTGAAACTGATAATAACGCGGATAAGGGCGCAGAAGTGGTACAAAAAACCGCACAGGTTATGAACGAGCTGTCGGTGCAAATGGAGCAAACAGCCCAAGAAATTTCAGCGTTAGATAAACAATCGCAACTGATAGCGAGCATAGTGCAAAGCATTAGCAGTATTGCTGACCAAACCAACTTACTAGCACTTAATGCAGCTATTGAGGCTGCAAGAGCTGGTGAGCAGGGTCGCGGTTTCGCTGTAGTCGCTGATGAAGTCCGTTTGCTTGCCTCAAGAACCAGTAAAGCTACCGAAGAAATTGTGGATGTTGTACAGCAAAATCAAAACTTAACTCAAGCCACTGTTGCTGTTATAGAGCAAGGTAGAAATAAAGCGCAACAAGGACTCGAACTCTCCAAAGAATCTGGTGTTGTAATGAGTGACATTAAAAAAGGCGCACAACAAGTTGTTGATGCCGTTAGCCAATTTTCTAATCAATTAAGTAGTAAAAAATAACTTAAATTTGCTTCTCTTCATTTTTAACACAGAAGAGAAATTTTGATGATCTCGATCAAAGTTTCTCTTTTGACCACTCATTATACTTGCGCGCTTTATTTCCCTTAACTATTCATGCAACCGGCTTGAACTCGGTTCGATGTATGGAGCGCACATGTCAGCAGTTACTTCTTCAACCCCGTTTATTCCTGAACTACTTTGCCCAGCAGGTAGCTTAAAAAACATGCGTTATGCCTTTGCCTATGGGGCAGACGCTGTTTATGCCGGCCAACCTCGTTACAGTTTAAGGGTTCGCAATAATGAATTTGATTTAGATACTTTACAAATAGGTATTAACGAAGCTCATGCGCTAAATAAAAAGTTTTATGTAGTGTCTAATATTGCCCCACACAATGCGAAAGTGAAATCGTATTTACGTGATATAGAGCCAGTAATTGCTATGAAGCCGGATGCATTGATCATGTCCGATCCTGGCTTAATTATGTTAGTGCGTGAAAAATGGCCTGATATGCCCATTCACCTTTCAGTACAAGCTAATGCAGTAAACTATGCCAGTGTATTGTTTTGGGCAAAACAGGGTATTGAGCGGGTAATTTTATCTCGCGAGTTATCGCTTGAAGAAATAAGTGAAATTCGCTCTTTATGCCCAGAAACAGAGCTAGAAGTATTTGTTCATGGTGCTCTGTGTATGGCCTATTCAGGGCGCTGTTTACTCTCAGGCTATATTAATAAACGCGATCCTAACCAAGGTACATGCACTAATGCGTGTCGTTGGGAATACGATGTTAAACCTGGCACTGAGAACGAAACCGGTGAAATGGTACATAAAATCGATCCTAAAACGGTTATACCTACGTTAGGTGAAGGCGCGCCAAGCAACGATGTTTTTATGCTAGAAGAGCAAGGTCGCCCCGGTGAATATATGCCCGCATTTGAAGACGAGCATGGTACTTATATCATGAACTCAAAAGACTTACGCGCCGTGCAATACGTAGAGCAGCTAACAAAAATGGGGGTGCATAGCTTAAAAATAGAAGGGCGTACTAAGTCATTTTATTATGTTGCGCGTACCGCTCAGGTGTATCGTAAAGCGATTGACGATGCCGTCGCAGGTAAACCATTCGATGCTGATTTATTCAAAACTCTTGAGAACCTAGCGCACCGTGGTTACACCGAAGGATTTTTAAAGCGCCACGCCCACCAAGATTATCAAAATTACGAATACGGCCATTCAGTTTCTACCAAGCAGCAATTTGTAGGTGAGGTACTAGGGCGAAATGCTAATGGTTTGGTTGAAATAGATGTAAAAAATAAGTTTTGTGTTGGCCATTCATTAGAGCTAATGACGCCGAAAGGCAATATTAGTTTTACCCTAGAAAGTATGGAAAATAAAAAAGGCGAAAGCATCACCGATGCCAAAGGTTCAGGCCACATTGTAAAAATTCCACTGCCTGACACTATCGATTTAGAGCACGCGATACTGATGCGAAATTTGGATGAAAACCAAGATACCCGCAATCCTTTCAAACAAGCTGTTTCATAATAGAGAGTTTAATCATGGCTTTACTCATAAACAGCAAGTGCATTAACTGTGACATGTGCGATCCAGAGTGCCCAAATGAAGCCATTTATATGGGCGCTAAAATTTACCAAATAGACCCTGAAAAATGCACCGAATGTGTGGGTCATTACGACAAGCCAACGTGCGTCAGTGTATGCCCCATTGACTGCATAAAGCCCGACCCTAATCATCGGGAAAGTATAGACGAACTGGCTGAAAAGTATGTGAGATTAATGGGTTAGTTGCTTTAAAAAGATTATCTATCTGTTTTTATTAGAAAGCCAAGTGTATTGCGACTAATTAGTTGTTGCTAATTGTTACCATAGTTTCCAGTATGTCAATAATTAAAGAAAGATTTGGAGTGCACTTGAGCGGAACTAAAAATATAAAGAACTTTTTTGGTATCCTAAATTATTTTCAGCTAATCATCGGAGCCTAAATAATTTAATAGCAAAAGAGTAAAAGTCTCAAATTTACAATGTTATAAAGTATTATAAGTTTATTGAATGTAAGAGATTGCTTTATGAATACGTTATACATTACTGGGGCTGGTGTGAGTGCTGCTAGTGGTATTCCTACTTTTCGTGGTGAAGATGGCTTTTGGACCATTGGTAGTAAAAATTATACGCCTATGGAAATGGCCACTCGTGCCATGTATGAAAATAACCCGAGTGAGTTTTTAGCTTGGTATTATCATCGTTTTGCAACTTATCGTCATCATGGTCCTAATGAAGTACATCATTGGCTTAGTGATAAAAACTTAATTACCCAAAATATTGATGGGCTTGATGGTAAGGCGGGTAATAAAAATTTTATTGCGATTCATGGACGGCTTGATCAAATGACGCTGTTT
Organism: Pseudoalteromonas sp. Scap03; assembly: GCF_013393115.1. Taxonomy (GTDB): domain Bacteria; phylum Pseudomonadota; class Gammaproteobacteria; order Enterobacterales; family Alteromonadaceae; genus Pseudoalteromonas. The sequence goes on from NZ_VDEU01000004.1 coordinate 15,006, forward strand.
CATCATCAGGGCGATGACGTTACACCACAAACAACTCCTTGGGATAATGTTGATGAGAGCAACTTACATCGCTCTTTACTGGAGCTATTCAATATTGAAAATAACCAGCCTAAGCTTAATCATTCTCTAAAGCCCTTTGTGCTGTTATTTGATGAATATTACACCGTGCTATACCGTATTACTGAGGCGCAGCAGCGAATGATGAATGCCGATAAAATGGTATTTATGGGTACCTCTTTTAGTGTAAACATTACCCAAATGGCACTAGAGATTGCACGTAATTATGCTATTCCAATTGAAATTGTTGACCCTGAACCTACTCATGTACTGCACTCAAATGTAAGTTATAAAAAAATGACTGCATTGGAGTACATACAGCAACAAGGTTAACTAGGTAACTAGGTTATATATTGCTGCTGGTATACATAATTTATTATGCGTTATTAATAATCAGTACAGCTTACATTATGTTATTGTTGGCATTTAATTCACGCTGGTACTCGTTATTTTAGGTACTTAAATACATTATAAGAAGTCGGTAGCAATGTTAAGTATTTCTCTTGGGCCTTTGGTTATTTCCATTTCTCAGTTAATTATTTTTTTAGGTTTAGGCATTTTTTGGGGGCTTACCTATTTATTGACGCGCCAACATCCATTACAAAAAGCAATTTTAGATACGGTTTTTAAAGCAATTGTGGTGGGCTTTTTAGTCTCGCGTTTAGCGTTTGTGTTTACTATGTGGGATGCTTATCAAGGTAATTGGTGGCAGCTTTTTAATATTAGCGACGGTGGCTTTATTGGTTATTATGGCTGGCTAAGCGGTATAGTTATTTTAGCGTTTTATGCGCGTGGTAAAAAAGCGGTAATGAAAAACTACGCTATTGCTGGGTTTGTAGGTTTTTGTTCAATGATTATTCCTAACTTTGCATTGTCTATTTATCAAACGGGTGTGCAATTACCGCAATCGGTTGTGCATAATATGCAAGGGCAGCAAGTTAATTTACAAAACTTTAAAGGTAAGCCTGTGGTTATTAATTTTTGGGCGTCGTGGTGTCCGCCGTGTCGAAAAGAAATGCCAGTGCTACAAGCTGCTCAAAAAAATAACTCAAATATTACGGTGGCGTTTGTCAATCAAGGTGAAGACTTACACACGGTAAAAGCGTTCCTTAATGAACAGCAACTCGACCTTAATCATGTGTTTTTTGACCAAAGCAGTAATGTGAGTCGCGAATCCGGTGCTGCAGGCTTACCAACCACCTTGTTTTATAATAGCCAAGGAGAGTTAGTTACCAGCCATATAGGTGAGCTTTCTCATGCGAGTTTAGGCTATTATATTCAGGCGATTAGCGCTAAAAAATAACGGCGTATTGCTGTTTAATCGCGTCATTCCTTTTTATGCCCTTTTATAAGCAGCTAAATAGCCATTTTGCGGCTTAACTACCTACTTTTATTAGAGTAGGTTACTTATTGAGACAGCATTCATTTATTCGTCAGTTTGCATTAACAAGCTATTAAGCTTGGTTATGTAAAATACAGCTACTTTTTTCGTACCATCTTTCCTTGGTACGCTCACCTTTAAGTATTAACTGTATTTTAAATGGAACTGTTAAAACTATGACCGCTCATCGGATAACTCAAACCTCTGCTCACTCACTTCCACGTTTTGTTAAATCAACGCTGTGTATCTCTATTTTATCTGTGTTTAATCACGCATATGCGGATGAAGCTGAAGATAAAGCATTAAAAAGTAAAGATATGGAAGTAATAGAGGTGCGTGGTATTCGTTCCAGTATGGCGGCTAATTTAGATATAAAACGTTTGTCTAGCTCTGTGGTTGATGCGATTACAGCTGAAGACATTGGTAAGTTTCCTGATAAGAACGTCGCCGACTCATTACAACGTGTACCCGGAGTGGTTATTGACCGTGACGGAGGCGAGGGCTCATCAGTTAGTATTAGGGGGTTATCATCTGAACTCACCTTTTCTCAGTTAAATGGTAATTTTATTGCGTCATCACCAGGAGAGCCATCTCGTTCGTTTGATTATGCATTACTCCCCTCAGCCATGATTGAAAGTGTGGAAGTGTATAAATCGCCAGAGGCACGTTTAGATGAAGGTGGAGTGGGCGGCACGGTATTAATGCATAGTCGTAAACCGCTAAGTATGGATGCAAACTCAGGGGTGATTAATATTGAAAGCACTTATGCCGATGTAACTGAAGAATCAGAGCCCCAAGTAACCGCACTTTATTCTTGGAAGAACGATGCTGATACTTTTGGTGTGTTGTTTGGTTATACCTCACAAACACGCACTAACCGCTCTCTTTCGGGTGGCACCGATGCAAATGTGTGGCGCTTTGCCGGCGATAACCCGGTTGATGTTAATGGCGCACCGATTGAAAATAATAATCAGTGGGGTTCAGTAAGCGATTCTCAAGGCAATAATTATGACAATGTCTGGTTTCCTCAAGTGGTTCGAGGTTCAATTGTAAACGAATTACGTGAGCGAGAAGGGATACAATTTAGCACGCAGTGGCGCCCAACTAGCCGAGTAGAAATTGGTTTTAACTATTTTGGATTTTCACTTGATAAAAATAGAACTGAATCGGTGATTGATATACCTGAGTGGTCTTTAAATCCTGACTTTTTAACCGATGTAAGTTTGGATGAGTCGGGCACGATAGTTAATGGAATGCAATTTGATGCAGCTGCAAGTGGCATAGAAAATGATATGCAATTGCCGTGGATGCGAGGCAGCTATGTGCGTGAAGAGTCAACCTCTGACACTTTTGATCTCAACTTAACCTACGAAGGTGATTACTTCAAAGCCCGTTTTGTGGCGGGTAATACACGTTCTGAAGGTGGCCCGAAAGAGAGTTGGGAAGCAGCTTATAAAAGTTCTAACGCGGGTGAAAATGAAAACCGCATAGAAAATGCCGCTAAAACAGCGGGTTGGAAAATTAATGAGAACGATATTAGTTTAAATATAGATCCAAATACGTTAGCTAACTTACTCAATGGTGTGGGTGGTGGGCGCGATCCGGGTTCGTCAAATTCAAGTTTTGTGCGTAGTGAACTTGAAGAAGATTACTACCAAGCTGATTTTGATATTTATACCGATTGGGGCATTTTAAGAACAATTAAAACAGGGGTTAAGTATCGAGAAGCTTCGCTTCACCGCGAAACCGGTAATACCTTCTTTTTAGATCCTAATTTTGATATTGCCGCAGCAGAAGCCAGTGAGGGTGGGATCACACGCTTTGATAGTTACCAGTGGAATAACGGTATGCCACTAGCACAAGATGTGTTTATCAACGAAGGTAATATTGCGGGTGGTTTTAATATAAATCAAATGCCCGGCATTGATTGGGATAAATACCGCGATATTGTGACCAGTAATTATGTGCCGTATACGCGTAAAGAGGATAATTTCATTTATGATATTGAAGAGCAAATAGCGGCATTTTATCTACAAGGTGATTTTGAATTTGATAGCGTGCGCGGTAATTTAGGGGTACGTGTTGTTCGCACGAAAACCATGACATCATCAACCGATCTGTACACATATTTGCTGGATCATACTGACGATGAAAGCGGGGAGGCGGTAACCGGAGACGATAGATTTGTTGAAGATTATCAACTCATTACTCAAGAGAATACCGATACCCAAATTTTACCTAGCTTTAATATTGCATGGGATGCCAGCGAAGATATTGTTGTGCGCGGCGCTATTGCAAAAGTAATGTCTCGCCCTGATTATGCCGATTTAGGTGCGCAACAACGCATTACGTTTGTCTCAGATGAGTGGGCCGACGACAGAGCTGAATTTAATGAAATTCCGGGTTTTAGTGGCAGTGGCGGTAATAAAAACTTAAAACCGTTCGAGTCGGTGCAAGCTGATTTATCTATTGAATATTATTACAGCGAAGGCTCTGCTGTTGGTTTAGCACTGTTTCATAAAACGGTTGATAATTTTGTTGTTCCCTTAGTTATTGATGTACAGCAAGATTTTGCTGGTAAAGAGGGCATAGTTGATTCGGGAAATATTACTGTATTGCCATATAGCACCGTAGGCAATGGCACTGATGCTGTATCTAAAGGGGCTGAAGTATTTATACAGCATGCCTTTGATAGTGGTTTTGGTTTTTACGCAAACTACACTTTTAACAAAACCAATAAGGCAGATGTAGAAGTAGATGGTAAAGAGTTTGGTAAATCGCCGTTAATTGGCAGTGCTAAGTACCAGTACAATACCTCGATATATTATGAGGGAGATGCTTTTAATATTCGTGCTTCTTATAACAAACGCGGAGAAACCGTGTTGGGTTTAAATAGTGGTTTAAACGTGTATCAAGACCCATACGAGCAAGTTGATGTAAATGCATCAATTACTTTATTAGAGGACTTGAGCCTGACAGCCGCTGTGATTAATTTAACTAAATCTGAGTCGGTAAAGCGCCTAGGTAACGATACAGAGTCTCGGTTATTAAACTCAAGCTATTCGGGAAGACGTTATTATGCGGGCATAAACTACCGTTTTTAAGAGTAGATTAGGGTAAACATGCCCTGTTGTTGCGGTTTTAGCTTTTTCTTGTAAGTTATTACTTTATAATGAGCATTATAAAAATTATTTAATTAATATTAACAGGATTGAAATGAGTGATTTAACGGCAATAGCTAACTTATCTATTTTATTAGTTGAGCCTTCTGAAGTGCAGCAAAAGCTAATAAAAAAATCACTGGCTCAGTGTGGGGTGACACAAATTGAAACGGCCACCACTCAAGAAAATGCGCTGGCTGCTTTATCAAGCTACTCCCCTGATTTAGTGATCAGTAGTATGTATTTTAGTGACGGTACTGCAGACTCTTTATTACAGGCTATACGCAGTAACAGCAACACTGAGCAACAGGCGTTTATGCTAGTGTCGAGCGAGCGTAATAAGCGCCATTTAGAGCAACTTAGGCAATCGGGCGTATTAGCTATTCTACCTAAACCGTTTAATGCCGACGAAATTACCCGTGCGCTTAAAGCGACTCTGGATATTATTAGCGAGCAAGAGGTGGAGCTAGAGCACTTTGATGTCACTTTACTTCGCGTATTGGTGGTTGATGACAGTCGTTTTGCGCGAAAACATATAATACGTGTATTAGCGGGAATGGGTATTCCTGAACCTGTAGAGGCAGAAGACGGTAAACAAGCGATTGAAATGCTTAATAATCAATCTTTTGATTTAATTGTTACAGATTACAATATGCCAGAAATGGATGGTAAAGAATTAACTGAAACCGTTCGAAAGTCGAATACGTACTCACATATTCCAGTTCTGATGGTGAGCTCAGAGGCCAACGATACTCATTTGGCTAATATTGCTCAAGCCGGTGTGGATGCCATTTGTGATAAACCATTTGAACCTGCAACTGTACGCGATCTACTTTTTAAAATTATGAGCTAACTCGCAGCTGTAAAAGCACTTTTTAACTAAAGTGCTTTTAAGTCGCTTTGCAGTAACGCGATGAAAAATTGAGCAGTTTGGCGCCCGGCAAGGGCTTACTTAAATAAAATCCCTGAGCAATATCGCAGTTTAGCTCGTTAAGTAAATCTAGCTGTTCTTTGGTTTCTACCCCCTCCGCAACAACCTTTATTTCTAGGCTGTGTGACATAGCTATGGCTGCTTTTACCAAATTACAGTCTGCTTTATTATCTGTTATCCCAGTGATAAAGCTTCGGTCAATTTTTAGCACATCAAAGGGGTACTCTCTTAAGTAACTTAATGATGAATACCCTGTGCCAAAGTCGTCCATTGACAGTTTTATGCCCAGTTCATCAATTTGTAATAAGGCGTCACGAATTGAGGTTTGACTATTCATCAGTACTCCTTCAGTAATTTCCAGCTCTAAGCATGCATTGCTAATACTGTTTTTATGCAGAGTACGCTTAATTATATTTACTAATTCTGGGTCTCTGAATTGCCGCGGTGATAAATTAATCGCCATGGTATAGTTTTGCTTATTAATTGATTGCCATTCATTTAAAAAGCGAAGGGCTTGTTGCAGTACAAATACACCAATAGGCGCAATCAAGCCTGTTTGCTCTGCAATGGGAATAAACTCATCAGGGGTAATTTCCCCTAACACAATATTATGCCAACGTAGCAAAGCTTCAGCGCCAACGATGGTGTTTGTTTTTACGTCTATTTGCGGTTGGTAATAAAGCTCAAATTCGTTTCGCTCCAGTGCTCCATGCATTTGCTCTTCTATTTCAAAGCGCCGGCGCATTGCAACATTCATTTGCGGGGTGAAAAAAGAGGAGGTATTGCGGCCCATCGCTTTTGCTTGATACATAGCGGTGTCGGCATTACGTAACAATACCGAAGAACATGTGCCATCTTTAGGGGAAATAGCAATACCAATACTTAATGTTAATATTAAGTCTCTGCCTACCAATTTAAAGGGCTTTCTAAATGCTTGAAGCAATCGCTCAGCAATCGCTAAAGCGTCGTTTTCATCGTTTAAACTAGATATTAAAACAATAAATTCATCTCCGCCTAATCGACCAACAGTGTCATTTTGCTTTAGTGTTTGCTGTAATCTATGTGCGGCTTCGATTAATAATTTATCTCCGATTTCGTGACCCAAAGAGTCATTTACCTTTTTAAAATCATCAAGGTCCAAGAAAAATACCGCGGCTTTTTCATGATTTTTTTGTACTTCTATTAATATTTGTGACAAACGATCTAAAGATAAAAAGCGATTAGGCAAATCGGTTAAGCTATCAAAATGAGCCTGATGGCGGATCAATTCTGCTGAGCGGTGTGGTTCGCTAATATCACGGATAATCACCATGATTTGATTTTTTCTGGGCAGTAAGCGCAACCTTGCCTCATAATAAATTACGCCTTCAGGCATGCTTAATTCGTATTCAAATCTAACAATATTGTCTTGTGCTATTGTTTTTTCAATATGAATCTGAAACTTTTTCGCTACCTTTTTGGGCAGTACATCAATCATTTTTTTACCAATAAACTGCTGGGGTGGAATATAAAGATCGTTGTTATTGCCTGCGTGATAGTCTGTAATAGTGCCATCTTGTTCTAGTACAAAAAATAAGTCGGGAATGGCTTCAAAGATAGTCTTCAACATATTGGCATTAAATGTGGCTTCTGCTTGTGCCTTGTGGACTTCTGAAAGGTCAATATCGATACAATACATTTGTTTGGTATTATATTGATTAGTAAACATAACATGGCTTGAAAATACAGCCACATCATTACCCTTTTTATGTTTAAGGGTTAGTTCTGAGGCGGGAATTTCAATATCATGCTTAATCCAATTACTATGCGCTTCAATAACGGGCTCTCGCATTGGTGCGGGTATAATTAAATCTTCGAGTTTTTTGCCAATGGCTTCTTGGTGTGAATACCCATAAAGCAATTCACTGCCTTTATTCCAATAAATTACACGTCGTTGCTCATCATAACCTTGTACTGATACAGAATCGACTGCATCGAATAGTTGGTGCAACGGATCATTAGTAACATATTGATGGGCAGACATATTATTAGCTTTATGAGGAGCCATTAAATGGGTTCCGATTATTGAATTACTTTACTTATATAATAGACATAAAGTTGAGATTTAGCATGGTAAGGGAGGTTTCAATACGTGACTTTTCATCGATTTAGTTGACAGCGATTCTAAAAAAGCAAAATTAAGCACTTTTAGAGAAAAGGCCAATAAGTATTGGCCTTTTGGATTAACTTGTTAGTTGGTGGGCATTAAATAGATTTCGCGTACGCTATTACGCTGATTAGCTTCAATAGCAAATAATACCGCATCGGCCACATCTTGTGGGTCGAGCTTATCGGGTTTTGCTTCATCAAAAAAAGGCGTATTTACCATGCCTGGGGCAATAGTGGTACAGCGACCATGCCATGGTTTCATTTCCTCTGCGAGGTTTTGACCAAAGCCATGAGCAAACCATTTAGTGGCACCATATATAGAGCCATCAATGGGTCTTCTTCCAGCTGCAGAGCTTGTTAAAATAAAATGCCCCTGGTTTTCACGTAAATGAGGCAAAGTGAGTTTTGCGGTCCACAACAACGCTTTAATGTTAAGGTCAACCATGGCTGACCACTCTTGAGGATCGCCGTTTTCTGTGCCAGCTGATGAAACACCCATGCCTGCGTTAGCAAATGCCGCGTCTAATCGGCCAAATTTTTCAACGCCTTTACTCACCACATTTTCAAGTTCATTAAATTCAGTGGCATCGGCTGAAACGCTAAATGCGTTTTCATGGCCTAACTCGTCAACTAGTTTATTAAGTTTATCTTCACTGCGCGCAGTTAATATCACTTTGTGGCCATTATTAACTAATGTTTTAGCGGTCGCCTCGCCAATGCCGCTTGATGCGCCGGTAATTAAAATGACTTTATGTGTTGTCATGGTTTGTCTCCTTATATGGAATACTGCCAAGCTTGAGTACAAAGACCCATTCTAATAAGTGTTTTAGGACTAATTAAATGATAATGATACTGATACTGTTTTAGCGTGCTGCCAAGAGTAATTGATACCCTGACAAAGAGAGTTATATGTATGTAAATAGTCAGGATAATTATAAGGTTAAAAACTTAACCTCAATTGAATTTAGAGAGATTAGCGTTAAGAGCTTGAACGTATTATCAAGCCCTTAAAGTAGCAAAGCAATTAAGCTTCTAGTTGAAATGGGTATACTGATCCTAAACTAAGCAACTGGGTTAACTCATCAAGCGCTTGATAACTTTCGGTTAGTAAAGCTGGATCGGCAAAGTCGTTAGCGCCGAGTTTATCGCGGTAATGGCGAGTAGCCCAGTCACATAATTGGGTATATTTTTCGTCATTTAAAATAACATCAGGGTTTACTGCTGCTAATTCATGACTATTAAGCGCCACGCGTAAACGTAAACAAGCGGGCCCACCACCATTTTGCATACTTTGGCGCAAATCAAAAAACTGCACTTGATTTATGGGATTATCGGCAACAATTAGCTCTTCAATATACGCTTTTACAGCAGGGTTGCGCTGGCATTCTTGTGGGGCAACGAGCAGCATTGCATCGTCATTCATGCTAACCAGTTGGCTATTAAATAAATAACTACTAACAGCATCTTGAATACTCACTTTACTGGTTGGCACTTCAATAATATACAGCTGTTTGTTACCTACGTAGGCTTCGCGGATATCGTCTAGTGCTTGCGTTTGATTTAAAAACGCCTGCTGGTGGCAAAGTAAAACATTGGCGTTACCTACAGCAATTACATCATTATGGAACACCCCTTGGTCAATCACATCAGGGTTTTGTTGCAATAATATTTGACTGGTATCTTTTATATTATGCAATCGACAAATAGCCTCAGACGCCTCCAATGTTTGCCTTGCTGGGAATTTAGCTGGCTTAACAAGTTGACTGTTAAAGGCACTTGCACCAAATACAAATAACTCTAAACCTGTTTCACCGTGACTGTCGCATAAACGAGTATGGTTTGCTGCACCTTCATCACCAAAAAAACCTTGCTCAGGTAAGTGTGTATGATGTGCAAAGTATTGTTCGTTACTAAACATTGCTTTAAGCAAACGTGTCGTCGTATTTGGCTCTAATGAACGATGAAATTTATTATTAAGATTTGCCGCAGTAAAGTGTACTTTGCCATCGTTAGTATCAGGGGAGGGAGATACTGTAGCAGCATTAGCTGTCCACATGGCAGAGGCTGAGTAACAGGCGCGTAACAAAATAGGGTCGGCTTTAAAAGCTCTATTAATGACTTGCGCATCGTTGCCAGTAAATCCTAAACGGCGTAATACATTTAAATCAGGGCGAGCATGAGGAGCAAACACCCCTTGGGTTAAGCCTTTATCGTGCATGGCTTTCATTTTAGCCAGGCCCTGCAATACAGCTTCTTGCGGATTTGAAAAACTCGCCGCGTTATTTAACGAAGCAACATTACCATACGACAAACCTGCGTAGTTGTGAGTAGGGCCGACTAAGCCGTCAAAATTAACTTCTAAAGCATGCATATACGTTCCACTAGCCAATTAAATAGTCTTTTACAATACAACGCTATGGGGTAGCTTGCAAAGTCTGTTTAAAAATAGTTCAACGAGAGTACATTCGTTCTTTTTCACTGGTGGTATGCGTATTTGTAGGCTCATTTACTTGCCACACTGTGATATCTAAGCGCCATAAAAAATAAAGAGTGTTGTATAAATTAGACATAAGTTTTTCCTTGGTGTTGCTAACGTCATTAAGGGGTTAGGAAGAAGTATGCCAACTGTTAATTGAATGTTTTATGAATAATAATCAATAAGTTAATTTTTTATAACTAAACTATAAAAAAGCTTAAGCACCACATTGGATAAATTTACGCTAGGTTTGCACTAACTTGGGACTGTCTTTAGCATCGACACTTTCATCTTCAGTCTGGGTGCTTAAGTCGCTAACGATTAAATCGAGTAACTGCATTAATTGCTGTGCTTGGTTAGTGTCGATACTGTCAAATTTACAGAAAATTGTTTTTGGAATATCAGCAGCTTTAAGTTTTAAAGATTGGCCGGTGTGAGTCAATTGCACCAAACGCTTACGCTTATCGTGTTCGTCCTTTATAACGTTAAGCAATGACTTGCTGGTCATCTTTTTTAATATTTGAGTAAGCGCGCCACCATCAATTGCGGTTTTATCTATTAACTCAGCGATGGTTACTTCATCTTGTTCCCACAGCGCCATCATAACAACATACTGAGGATAGGTAAGGTTAAGCTCTGCTAGAGGCTCCCGATAGGCACGGGCTATGCTGTTAGACGCCATATATAAACGATGGCATAACTGATTTTTTAATTTTAACTGTTCAAACGACATCGCATTACCCTTCATTTCAAGATAGCTTATTTTAATTTGCATGCAAAGTAATTGCAATCAGAATTTAATTGCCTTATTATTTTGCGTGCAAAGTAATTAATTTGAAAATTTTAAATTTTAGGAGTTCACTATGAATGTATTACAAAATGTAGCTTATACAGCAAAAGCAACGGCAACAGGCGGACGTGAAGGCGTTGCTAAATCAGATGACGGTCGTTTAGATGTTAACTTATCAACGCCTAAAGGGTTAGGTGGTGACGATGGGCAGGGCACTAATCCAGAGCAATTATTTGCAGCAGGTTATGCAGCGTGTTTTATTGGCGCACTTAAATTTGTAGCCGGTAGCGAAAAAGTTGCTTTACCAAGCGATACTTACATTAACTCAGAGGTATCTATTGGTGCCATTGATGGCGGTTTTGGCATTGCGGTAAAACTGGCCGTGTCATTAGGTGGTATGGATAAAACAGCCGCCCAAGAGCTGGTAAATAAAGCGCATCAAGTATGTCCATATTCAAATGCAACACGCGGCAATATTGAGGTAGAACTTTCAGTTATTTAATCTATCCCTTTATATGGTTTATAAAAACACGTCATGAGTGATCATCGCGTGTTTTTTTATTTGCTACTATACCTCTAAAACTCAACATGAATTAAAAAAATAGATAATTCCACTTTACAACAGTGGGTGCTGTACTCGATTTACTTAAAATTGAATTTAGTAAAATAACGACGTTACCAGCGGTGCTAAAACACATCCACACTTATTGTAATTTGGCTCAAGGCATAGAAGTTTAATAACTGTAGTGAAAGTGTTGCAGGAAAAGGCTGCTATTGAATGCGACTCAATGCTTAACATTCTGCTAATACCCAAATGACTGAAAATTTAACCCTGAAAGGTCAACAGACCCTAGTCATGAAATTTACCATTGCTATCATGAGTGGATAAGCGGTGTTATGGCTCGCTCAGGAATAGCTTGTTGACCCATACACAAAAACCCCTAAAGTAACAAGAAAGTCGGCCGATAGATTAGTTGTTATCGGAGAGTTTGCTGATTTTTTGCCACATTGGCAATCAATACCTCTTTAGATAGCTATCTTAATTGATAAATCTGTAAAAGTGATACGGTAACATTTTATATTATATAGCTGATGCAACTGGCCGACTGGTTGGAACAGTATTCTCATGATTAGTGTATAAACTATATGGATTAAAGCCTTGCCTGTGGATAGGTGTTTGCTTGTTGTTGTGCTAATAACCCAGCGGCGAAATGAGCAAAGTTAAATGGTAGTTGGTTATGAGGTTACGTTATTCAGGCTAATTTAAAACATTTAATAAAATGTTATTTAAATTGGTCTAAACTAAAAAATAAATAAGTAAAGCAAGGTAGTTATAAATGCGGGAAATAGCGTTAGCAAAAAAGTTATTGTGGATAAGCGTCGGAAGTATACTTTTAACGGTGGTACTATTTTCAGGCATACTGTGGTCTAAACTCTCATCGAGTAATGCGAATACTTCTGCTGAGGCCGAAACTTTAATTGTAAATGAGGTGGATGGTCGATTAACAGCAAATGCAGCCGCCTATGGTGAGAAAATCGCTGCCTTTATTAATGAAGCTTACCGAATACCCTTTTCGCTTGGTAGCATTTTAGAAGATGCCGACAAAGCCTCAATAGAACGTGACTCAGTTGTTTCTTTAAATCGCTCGTTATTAGAAAGTAACGATGTTATTTCTTCTATATATTCTCAGTTTGAACAAAACGGCTTTGATGGTAAAGATAGCGAATTTACTCAAGGCTATGATCACTCTGTTGCCGGTGCTGGAACATTAGAAATTTATTTCACTAAAAACAGTAATGGCTTGGTTGAACAACAGGTCGTTGAAGACGCGGCAGAAAAATACGCGGATAAAATAAATGAATTTGGTTTACGTGAGGCAGAGTGGTACTTGTGTGCTAAAGACAAGTTAAAACCATGCATTATGGAACCCTACTTATATGAGATAACACCGGGTTACTCAGAAATGATGACTTCACTTGTTGTACCCGTTATTAAATCAGGCAAGTTTGTTGGTGTAACTGGGGCTGATATTACCTTACCTGTATTTCAAAAGTTAACAGAAGAGCTTTCAAATGCGCTTTACAATGGCAAAGCAAAAGTAACGTTACTTAGCCATTTGGGCTTAATTGTTGGTACCAGTCATTATAAAGAAAAATTAGGCCGTCCACTGAAAGAAGCTGTTAGCGCTAAAAGTTATGAAAGTTACAAAGCACTAAAAGGCACTAAAGGAATTAACAAGCAAGCCGCAGAAATAATGGTGTCTTACCCAATTGAAATTAAGCTTGCTGATGTGAAATGGATGCTGCTAATTGAAGTACCCGCGGAACTTGCTTTTGAGGGGCCAATTCAATTAACTGCAGGCATGTCTGAGGCAGCAAAAGAGCTGGGTGTGATTATTTTGATCACAGGTACTGTGATTGCGGTATTGGCATTTATAGTAATGAAGCTCGTTGTAGGTAGTGTTGTAGCGCCACTGCAGCAAATTCAGGAACGCGTTGACAACTTAGCAAGCTCTGAAGGCGATTTAACTCAAACTCTGCATGTAGATACTCACGCTGAATTGATTGCACTAGCTGGAGGGTTTAATAAGTTTTTATCAAAACTTCGTGAATTGATCAGTGAGCTAAAAGCGGTCTCAGATCAAACCAAACACCAAGGTGAGGTTACTTCGAACATTGCGGTAGAAACCAAGCACAATGTGCAAGCACAGTTTAAAGAAATTGAAAGTGTGGTTACTGCAATGAACGAAATGAGCGCGACAGCACTTGAAGTGGCAAAAGCTTCAGAGCAATCGGCGCAACAAGCAGATGAAATTAATACCCTAGTGGTAAGTAGCGAATCGAGCTTATCATCAGCTATGACGCAAGTTAAAACCATGTCAGAGGAAATTAAAGAAGCTAATCAGGCGGTAGAGAAAGTAGCATCGCGTAGTAATGATATTACCCAAATACTTGATGTGATCCGAACTATCTCTGAACAAACTAACTTACTAGCGCTAAACGCAGCTATTGAGGCTGCGCGAGCAGGGGAGCACGGACGTGGTTTTGCCGTTGTTGCTGATGAGGTTAGAGCTTTAGCATCTAAAACGCGTTCATCAACCGATGACATTAGTAGTTTAATCGACAGCTTACTTTCAGAAGTGGGTAATGCATCAACTGTTATTGAAAAAGGTGTAGTACGCGCTGAAACTGCAGTAGATGAAACCTCAACGGCTTTTGATGCACTGCACAGTGTGGTTGTGAAAGTAGATGAAATAACCAATCAAATTACCCATATTGCAACGGCTGCAGAAGAACAAAGCCTAGTCACCGAAGAAATAAATCGCAACTTGACAATAATTTCTGATGCCGCCTCACAGCTTTCAGATTTATCTGCTCAGGCAGGCGACAGCAGTGAAGAGCTGAATAAACTGGTTGCGCAGCAAGACTCTGAACTTAATAAATTAAAAACCTAGACGTCGAACTTTGTTTTTAAATTAAAAAGGCAGCTAATTTAGATTAGCTGCCTTTTTATTTTCGGCTAAAGACTTTTCATGAGTGAAAACATGTTTTCGATCATTGGTTTGGCTAAATGCTCTACGTTTGGTCGATTAAAATAATTACGTAAGCCAGTAAATTGTATTTGGAAAAAACGAGCATAATCTATAGCGGCAATATTTCCGCTTAGCCCTTTATCAGCTATAGCGAGTGTAAATAGTTCAGTAAGGTAATGTTCAAAGTCTATCATTAGCTCTACACTGATTTGGTAAAGATAACTGTCTTTCTCAATGAACTCATTATTAGCTTTTACTAACATGCAGATAGCACTTGGAGTATTACTTTTTGAGGAGATAACAACATACTCTACAAAATCTTGAAGTGCGTCAAGAATACTGCTGCATGATACTAAACGCTCATTTATTAAGCTTTGCATTTGCTTGGCATAGTTTTTTATCGCTTCACAATATAAACCTTCCTTAGAGCCAAATGCCGCATAAATGCTGCCAGGACGCATGTTAATTGCATCTTGTAAATCGCGAGTGGATGTAGCATGAAAGCCCTTCTCCCAGAATAATTGACTAGCGGCACGAACAACTTGCTCGCGTTCAAATTTAACTTTATTGGCCATAATAGTTTCTATTAAATTGAGCGACTGTTCAATTTTAACTTGAGCAGTCGCTCAAAATCAAATAGTATGTGTTTCGAAGTTAGTTAATTACATTAATTTATTGGAGCAGAACATGGCAGAATTTACGTTATATACTCAAGACAACGCACCTGAAGAATCAAAATCGCTTATGGCTGATTCAGTAGCAGCATTTGGTATGGTGCCAAACCTTCATGCAGTAATGGCAGAAGCACCTACGCTTCTTAAAGGCTACCAAGTACTGCACGACTTATTTCAAAAAACATCGTTTAACGCAGAAGAGCTAACAGTGGTATGGCAGTCAATTAATGTTGAGCACGAATGCCATTACTGTGTACCAGCACACAGCGCAATTGCCGCTTCAATGAAAGTTGATCAAGGTATTGTTGATGCATTGGTTAATGAAACGCCACTTGCAGATGCAAAACTTGAAGTACTTCGTGAAACAACGCTTGCAATGACACGCAATCGCGGCGTAATTAGCAATGAGCAAATTGAGAAATTTTTTGCAGTAGGTTACGGTAAACAGCAACTGCTAGAAATAATTGTTGGTTTATCGCAAAAAGTAATGAGCAATTACACTAATCACCTAGCTGATACACCCGTTGACGAACCATTTAAAAAATTCGCAAAATAATAGCGGTTTTATAAATAACAAAGGCAGCCTAGGCTGCCTTTTGAGTTTTAGGACCAAAGTTACTTAAATTTAACGGTTTTTGTACTGCGAGTATAAATACGCTGTTCCGGTTTAGTCCATTCTCCTTTTTTTAAATAAGAGGTAGAAACAACAAACTGTTGATCTTTAAATTCACTGGTTGATTTAACTTTAGTGATCCCTTCTTTGCTACCAGTAACATCTTCGTAAGCCACAAATTGCGTTGAGCTCAGCACTTTCATGACGCCTTTAGTATAAAAACCAGCTGTTGTGAAGTAATAGAAAACCAGTGACTGTTTTTTACGATCATAGAAAATCATTGACTCCCCTCCATACTCACCCTCATTAATCGAGTGTGAAGTACGAATGGCTTTACCATTAAGTGCGCGCTGCCAATTACTGACATCTTGAATGCTTGGCTGACCTGTTTCGGTATTGAAATCCGCTTGCCATGTGCCTAAGTAAGGCGTAAATATCGCAAGTTCTGGCGCTAGTAAGTCTGCTTCATTATTTGCTTGAATACTAAATATAGATAGTGATAACAGCAGCATCGCGGCCTTTAAATATGTCATAATTTAACCTAAGTGTTTTTTAATTATTTTCATTATAGGCGATTATTTTTGATAAAAAGTACCTTAATTATATTTTCGAGTATGTTTATAGCTGCAATATGGCTTGCTTATTTAAATCATAAAATTGAGATGTTTATACCGATCTATATTTCATTACTCAGTGGTATTACTTTTTTATATTATGCCTGGGATAAACGAAAAGCAGTGCAGTCGAATCGTAAACAAGTAAGTCGTATACCTGAGCGACATTTACATCTCTGTGCTCTATTAGGAGGGTGGCCAGGCGCACTTATCGCGCAGCAAGCTTTACGGCATAAGTCAAAAAAGCGCGTATTTATAGTGGTATTGTGGTTGTGTATAGCGGTGAATTTAAGCTTGGGCGGTTATATCTGGTATGTTTATTATTAATGCTAAAATGCCTTTATTTAAAAAGGCATTTTACTGCATTAAACAGTCTATTGCGCAGATTGACTTGATTGTTTTTCATCGAGCTCTATGGTTAAGATAGTTTTTTTATCAACCGTTATCCAGTTTCTATAAGTAATATAACCTGCCTTACTTACTTCAATATCATATTTACCTGCATCTAGTTCAATAGCATCTTGATACACAGGCACTATATTCATTATACGAACTCTAGAGTCGGCTGGGTTAGTGATAACCGTAAGTGATATTGGTGCATTTTCTTCGCTCATTTGAGGAGTTGGCTCAATAACAACATCTTCAGTTTTGTTTGTTTTAGATGTTGCTGAACAGCCAGTGAGTATGAGTGCTGCAGCTAGCAAGCTTAAATTTTTCATAGGTACTCCATAAATTATAAAAAGTCTAAATATGTAAAATCTTGGCGGAGTGTATGATGATATGAATGCACTCGTCGTCCTTGACTTTGTTGTCTGTATTTTGATTTTAGTCTAATAGCTATGCAATCGTTATTCAATCACTGCTGTGTTATTTTTGAACAATAAATAAACGCATTTTTTAGAGCATTTTGTCTAACGACTGAGTAATCGCTTCACTTTTTTCAACTAAACGTTCAGCGGCTTTATACATTCTTTTTTTCATTAAATCGTTTGCTGTACTGATGTAACGTCTCGACAATTCTTTTCTCAACGAAATTAAAAGTGAGAAGTCATCCGGTAATGCTGTTGATTCAGATTTAATAAATTCTTCGAATTCCATTAAAGCTTTATGATCTTCTATTGTTTCTAACTGAGCAGAGAATCGTTGAAACTTAGGACCATAAAACACCACGGCATCGGCACGAGGAAAGTCTGCCTGTTCGCCTAAATTAATCTTTTGCTGATACGCAGTTAATGCATTAATAGCAGATTCTCGCTGCATTAAATTTGCTAGTAACTCATCCGCTTTTTTGTTGTTTGTAAAAACGATTTTACCCACGTTTAAGAGAACTTTTTGGGTGATCACATCGTCACTTTCTATCGCGGTATTTAACGCAACTGTAAAATTATCAAAGTGAAGATCTGTAGGCTGATAACGGTAAGTTTTATCAACTTCTTTTAAGTCAAAAATCAAGTGGGCAATACTATTTGGCTGCTCCTCGTTATAACGCGACTGTTCGAGTAATAAATCGATTCTGGCTGTAATATCAAAAATAATTGATTGGCGTTCCCTAAGCACACTTTCTAATTGCATTGATAGTTTTTCTGAGTCAGGGTAATAATTTAATGCATCAGAGTAAACGGCTATAATTTTATCGAAATCTTTAAATTTACGACCAGCGATATTATTAAACTGATTAGCTTCATCGTTAAAGCTCTCTAATATGCTTTGCTGGTTTGATCTTAGTAACCCTTGTTTAAGCACTTCATATTGTGGCGGGATTTGTTCAAGTTTGTTTAAAATTGTTGGCCCCTGCCAAGACATCCACGCTTCTACTTGTTGATTAATTGCTTTGGCATTATCGAGTTGTGCCTGTAATTGTTTAGTATTATCTGAGTTTGAGTAATAGTTTTGCGTAATCAAAGCAATAATGGCTATACTCGCTGCTGTAGCAAAAATAGCAGGGTTTAAGTTTGTTGTAAGACTTTTTAAAATGGGCTCTAATGATTCAAGCCTTTGATTCGCATTTAAAACTAATGCTTTATTTAAATTGTTCCACAAAAGAATAGGGCAGTTACTTGGTTTTTTCACTGTTGTGTTTTTAGGAACTTTATCTGCAGCAATACGGTTAAATGGGTGTTTACTGCTGAGAAGTTCATAAGCAATGCATGCAAAAGAAAATACATCGTCTTTTACTGATGCTTCACTACCCTTTAATTGTTCAGGACTTGCATATGTTGGGGTGTAGCCGCCAATTGTTGCCAGTTCACTGTCATTTTTTACAGCGTATTGATCGTCTAAGCTTTTGTGTTTGGCAATACCAAAGTCAAGTACTTTAAGGTTACCGTTAGAATCAAAAATAATATTTGAAGGCTTGAGGTCATTATGAATGACGCCACGCGAGTGGGCATATACAAGAGCGTCAGTTAATTGCTTTAAAATAATTTTTGCTTTTTTAAACGCTAAGCCAGAGGGTTTGTTTCGTTTAATAATTTGTTCTAGTGTTTCCCCTTCAATTAACTCCATAGTGACATAATATAGATCGCCGTCAGAGTCTGCTGAGTACACTTTGACAATACTTGGGTGGGAAAGCTGTTGCGTTTTTGCTGTTTCATCTTTTAGTAGTGAGATAGCTTCTTCAGAGCTTGAGAATTCTTCTTGAAGTACTTTAATTGCTACCGATGCTTCTGAGCGATTACCGTTTTCTAAAAAAGTATCGCGCGCCCGATAGATATAACACATCCCGCCTTGGCCAATCAGCTCTTCAATTAAATAGCGGCCAGATATTTTTTTGCCAAGTAGATTTTGCTTGCGAATGTTTGACGTTTTTTTTGCGTTTGAGTCTAGGGAAGCAATCTGAGTTTTATCGTTGTGATCATTAGTACTGCTCATAAAAAATCCTTTTATTGTGTTAAGTTAAATAATTACAAAGGTAAATATTCTCTGCTTATCTATCAATTTTCCCTCTGATATGAGCATGTATTTTACAAAAATATACAATTATAGCAATGCCTGAATGACATATTATTGTTGGTAAATTTCCCTTACTGTAAATTGAAAAAGTCGGTTTAAAGCTAGAAGGAGTCTCTAAGAAGGCTATTTTCGGTCTAGTTATAAAGCATTACGGTAAAATATTTCATCGCTGTATAATTTGTTTATCAAACGTCTTGTTTTAGAGACAAAATCAATAGCGCAATATTTTCTTGTGTTAATTTCAATGTTGACAATAGTTTCGCTTCTACTTTATCCTGTTCACAATAATGATATAAGGGACTGACTTATCAAATGGAACTGATACTAAACATCACTAGTTATCACAGACTTTCACCTGAAATAGAAGCCACTAAAACTGTAACAGATTCATTAACTTTTGGTCGCTCTGAAGCGTGCGATTGGCACTTACCTGATCCCGAAAAAATAATCTCAAGTAAACACGGCATAATAGAAAAAGAAGGTGACTCTTTTTACGTATACGATAATTCAACCAATGGATTATTTATTAATTTTGCTGTAGCGCCGCTCGGTCAAGGCAACAAACAACGTTTGTCAGACAGTGACGTGTTAACCATTGGCGATTTTCAAGTCAGTGTGGTGCTAACATCAGCTCAACAAGTCGATGTGAGTAATTCTGCTCCAAGTCATTTTCAATCAGTAGATGCTTTCGCTGCGCAAAATTCTCAACCGGCTGAGCAGTCTATACCTTCATTCGATGACTCGATTATGAATGAGTCGATGCCTGAGATATCAGTGACTGCGCAGCAACAAACTGATAATCATATTCCGGAAGACTGGGATGAATTAACGCGCCTTATGAATACCGATGATTTTGACATTGGCAATAATGTTAGCAATTCATCAGCACCTGTTGATACCCCTGCGCCTATTCAAGAACCCCCCCGTTCAAGTAGCCACGCTAATGAGCATAAGCCTGAGATACAGTCTGCACCAGTAAAAAACGTGGTTCAAAGTGACAAGGCGTTATCAGATGCGTTTTTAAAAGGGTTGGGGATTAAAGATGAACTTAAAAATTCGTTAGATAATGAAAAGCTGTGGTTTGAAATGGGCCAAGGGCTTAATTTATTGCTCACTGAGCTTATGGAATCTTTACGTCAACGCGCTATTGTAAAAAACAAATTAAGATTGAATCATACGATGTTTCAGGCTGAGCAAAACAATCCATTAAAATTTTCTGCCAACATTGATGACGTTATTCAGAACTTGTTCATAAAAAATAGTGCAAGCTTTCTGTCTTCGAATGAATCTATTAAAGAAAGCTTTATAGACACACGTAAGCATGAGCATGCATTACTCGCTGGTGCAGATGGCGTGTTAAAAGGGATGTTGTCGCAGGTTTCTCCCATGCAAATTAATCAACAGGCAAACGATAATTCTAACGTGTTAAAAATTATCCCTGGTCAAATAGAGTCTAAATGCTGGAAATTATATCAAAGTTTATATGATGATATTTCTCAGGAAGTGAACACTAAAGGCGCCATGGCAATGTCAGATGATTTCTTAAAGGCATACAACGATCGAATCAAAGAAACGCACTAGAAAGGAAAGTAAATAATGTACAAAGTTAAGCTCTACTTATTGAGTTTTAGTTTACTATTTTTGGTAATGGGATGTTCTACGATGAATAAAATCGTACCCCCTTCTACCGATCTGATCATTAATGTATCTAAAAATGTTAATCCAGATACATCAGAACGTCCTTCTCCAGTGGTAATGAAAATTTTTGAGCTCAGCTCAAGAACTATTTTTGACACGCAGGACTTTTTTAGCTTGTACGACACACCAGAAAAGATCCTCGGACCTGACTTATTAAAAAAAGATGAATTAGAACTTCAGCCTGATTCTGTGCAGCAATATAAAATGAGCCTTAATCGTAATACTCGTTACGTTGGGGTTGTTGTTGCTTATAGAAATATAGACCAAGCAAGGTGGAGAGCGGTTATAGAAGTTGACCCTACCGGCTATGACGATATCAATGTTAATGTAGAAGCAATTGCGACATACATGAGAGAGCAATAAAAAAGGATTTTTAAAATGGGTGATAACACTCGTGTTGCTTGGACTGAAGGGATGTTTTTAAGACCTCAGCACTTTCAACAAGCAGACAAATATATTTCCAATGTTATCAAGCAAGTTTGCAGTGGCAACCTTGCTGATCCATGGGGGATAATTGATATAAGTATTGATAATGAATTACTTAACAGCGGGCAGTTTGCCGTGGACGCATTATCAGCAATCACTCCAGACTTATTACCAATAGATATGCCTCAATCAACGTCGCTACCTGAACCGTTGGTGGTTAATAAAGATGTTTTTGATGAAGTTGTTTATCTTGCCATCCCTGCGCTAAAAAATAGCGGGATTAATATATCTTCAGCCGACGATAATACAGTGACTCGTTATAAACTCAATGACCTGTCAGTGAGTGATGATTTATTAGGAGCGCAATCTCAAGAAATTATTCAAGTTGCGAAAGTGTATAGCAAATTGATGCTGTCGTCTGATGATCACTCAGGCTATATTGTATTACCTTTAGCTAGAATTATAGATGTGAGTAGTGAAGGCCAAATAAAGTTAGATGCAAAGTATATTCCTCCATCTTTAAAAGTAGGGCAATGTAAACCCTTATCAGGGCTAGTCAGAGAAATAGGCTCAATGATAAAGCAACGCGCTGAAAGCATCGCCGCAAGGCTCAGCCAGGGCTATGCAGGAAGTTCTTCAGTTGCAGATTTTATCATGCTACAAACATTAAATAAGTATGATGCGATATTTAATAACTTACTTAGTGTCAATAGTTTACACCCTAATGTATTTTACAGTCGTTTAATTGAGCTTGCGGGCGAGTTATCAACCTTCAGCACTGCTAATAAGAGAGTGCCTAAATTACCCAATTATGACCATACTAATTTAGGGCAGGTATTTAATGAAGTGGTTAACTTTTTATATCAGTCGTTGAGTCACGTTATTGAGCAAACAGCAACTGAAATTAAACTTGAGCAAAGTAAATTTGGTATTTCTTTTGGTGCGTTAAAAGATAAGTCTATTCTTAATTCAGCCCAATTTGTATTAGCAATTAAAGCAAGTGTGCCTCATGAAGAATTAAGAAAAATTCTACCTTCACAAATTAAAATTGGCAGTGTAGAAACTATTCGAGATCTGGTAAATAACCAAATTCCAGGTATTACGATTAGTAATTTACCAACAGCACCAAGACAAATTCCTTATCATGCTGGTTTTCATTATTTTGAATTAAATAGGCATGGTGAACATTGGGATAAATTGCGTTCCAGTGGGGGAATTGCCATTCACCTCTCAGGAAACTACCCTGAGCTACAATTAAGCCTTTGGGCGATAAGAACTTAACTTTTTAAAAGGAAGAGTTTCAATGGACGAAACCATTATCAAACCTCGCCCAGGTCGATTAGGGCGAAATACGCCAAGTAGCAACCCTGCACAAAATGATGCTGATAAAACAGTGATGTCGGTCGAGCCGCCTTCTGCAAAATTATTAGGTAGTAACAAAGTATCGATATTTAAAAACCCTTTGTTAGAAGCGGCAACCGATTGTTTTTCGCTTGTAATTTCAATCAATCAATCGCTTGAAATGAGTAACCTTGCAGCGCTTAAACATCGTTGTGTTGAGGCTATCAAACGATTTGAAGTAGAAGTTCGCAATCAGCACTTATCAAAAGAGGTGATCAATAATTCGCGTTATTGTTTGTGCGCCATTCTTGATGAGTCTGTATTGAACTCAAAATGGAGTTCAATGGAGTGGGCGGATGAAAGCCTACTTTCTACCTTTCATAAAGAAACCTTTGGCGGTGAATATTTTTACACGCTACTTGATTCAGGCTTAGCTCAACCAGAGAGAAATCAACAATTTTTAGAGTTGCAATATCACTGCTTGAATTTAGGATTTAAAGGTAAATATCGCCTAGGTGCCGGTGGTGATACAAAAATCGAAGAATATCGTTCACAACTTTATCATTTATTAAACCAACTTAATGGGCCAATTAACAATAAGCTGTCTCCAAACTGGAAGCAAAGAGTAGCAGCGGGTGTTGAACTGAGAAATCAAGTTCCACTTTGGGTCATATTTTCGGTATTGGGGCTCATATTATTGATGATCTATTTATCAATAAATATGAAGCTGAATAACGATGTTGTAGAGATTAATGAAAAGCTAGCAGGTATTCACCCTTTAGCAGTTAACCAAACTGTTGATAAAAAAGATCAGCAATTACGCGTACTTGAACAGTTGTTGCAAACAGAGATTAAAATGGGGATTGTCGCCGTTGCTAAAACCTCCGATGGGATCCGCATTACAATTAATAGTGAAAACTTGTTTAAGCAAGGAGACGCACAACTTCTCCCTTCATTCCAGCCTATTTTAGAAAAGTTAGCGTTAAGCCTAGAAGGAACTAAAGGGCGAGTCCTCATAACAGGTCATACAGATGACTTACCAATTAGTACTGATAAGTACCCTTCTAATTGGCATCTATCTTTAGCTAGAGCAACACAAGTTGCTAATTTAATGGCTAAAAGTACCAATTTGAGCGGTCGTCTATGGCCAGAAGGAAAGGGCGCAGCAGAGCCTATCGCCAGCAATTCAGATTCAGCTTCTCGGTCGTTAAACCGCAGAATTGAAATCGATCTATTATTTTAATGAGGCTGTAATGAGTTTCTCACAAAAATTTAAAAAAATAACCTACGCACTAACGTCTCGAACCGCTATTTTAATTATCGGTTTTTTAGCCTTATCATTATTAATTTGGTTTGGTGGTCCCCTAATTGCGATTGCAGATTATGTACCGCTTGCCGGTGTTGCAGCAAGACTACTAACTATTTTATTGATACTACTTGTTTTTTCTGTGACTAAAATTTATCGCCTTATGCAGCAAAGCAAACGTGATGAAAAAATGGCAGATGAGTTAATAGATAACAACGATGCAAATAGTAGTGAAGTTAACGAAGAAATAACCACCTTAAAAACCAGAATGAATGAAGCCATAGATTTACTCAAAGACGTAAAACTATTTAAAGGTAAAAATATATACCAATTACCTTGGTATATCATGATTGGTCCACCTGGCGCAGGTAAAACAACGGTTATTCATAATTCAGGCCTAGATTACCCATTAAAGGATAAGCTTGGGGTTGATTTAGTGCATGGTGTTGGTGGTACGCGCAATTGTGATTGGTGGTTTACCAATAAAGCGGTATTAATCGACACCGCCGGTCGTTACACAACGCAAAGTAGCCACGCTAAACACGACTCTAGAGCATGGGAAGGCTTTCTCGGGTTACTAAGAAAACATCGCCCATTACGCCCTATAAATGGGGTAATGATCAGTATGGGTATTTCTGAACTTATGAGTCAGACCAAAACTGAGCGAAACCTTCATGCACGAGCTATAAAACAACGCCTTCAAGAACTACAAAACCAGCTTGGTATGACATTTCCTGTCTATGTTATTTTTTCTAAAGTAGATTTAATTGAAGGATTCAGGGAGTTCTTTGGCGAACTTACTGAGGAAGAATGTGAACAAGTTTGGGGGATCACCTTTGAGCTTGATTTAGATAAAGATACTCAAGTCGATGCATTTAACAAAGAATTCCATGCTTTAATCTCTAAACTTACAGAGATGTTGAACCGTCGACTGATCAACGAGCGTAATGAAGCTATTCGAGCTAAAATCTTTGAATTCCCCAGACAGCTACGTGTACTACAAGGGGTAGCTGATGACTTCTTAAAAGAGATTTTTACTCCTAACGCTTATGAAGAGTTACCTATGTTCAGAGGAGTGTATTTAACCAGCGCCACTCAAGAGGGAACCCCTTCAAGCTTTTTAAATGATGCTAGCGCAGGTAAAACCGATTATATTAGCG